>NZ_SDIK01000012.1 GCF_008016795.1 Prevotella brunnea | reverse complement strand
TTAGCGGACAGTAATAAAATAATTTTGTGCCCCCACGCAAAGTTTCATCAAATCATGAGACTTGATGTATTTTGTTCCAATGTTGAATAACACATACCTCCTCATGACTCCAAATCGTATTCAGGTAATGGTAAACAGGCATTTGACAGTGAACATTCGACCCGACCGGCACTACGAAATTATATTACAAAAACTGCATCCGATACGCACTTCGTAATCCATTGATAATCAGAATGATAATAATTGCGATTTAAAAGCTTAGCTTTTGCACTTCAATTCATGACCTTTTGCATTGCAAAAGCTTACCTTTTGGAACGCGAAAGCTAAGCTTTGGATAAACGAATGAAGAAATTTTAGGACGTTATTGCAATGAAGCAGAACAATATCATTGAAAGAAAACCAATTATTCATTCTGATGAAAAAACATGTAAGTTTCCTTGCAATCGATTTTTTATTATTGTATTTTTGCAAATGGAATGATAAGACGGAAAGAAGGACACTTGTAATAGGTTCTTTCGCCATGACATTCCAAACACTCCCTTATTTTTTATTTAGATTTTGAATATTTTGAAAAAAACATAAGGAATTATTTGCTATATAAAAATATAATGTTAATTTTGCAATTGTAAACTCTACATTGCAAAATGAGCGTTTAATGAAAACAAATGAAAGGCAAGATAAGACATTTTGGGGTTATCCGGGCAATAGAACCCAATCGCATTCGGGTTCTGATTGCGCAAACATCAGCTTGTGAGTCTTGCAGGGCATCCAGACATTGTAGTGCTTCGGAAAGCAAAGAGAAGATAATCGATGTTTACAACGATGCCGAACAAAGTAAATATAAGGTGGGAGACGGCGTGATGCTCGTAGAATCGCACGCCACGGGAATGAAAGCGGTGCTGTTAGGGTTCGGAATTCCCTTCGTGCTCGTCATCTTGATATTGTTTTTATGCGCTCTACTAACCGACAACGAACCTGTGGCGGCATTGGCAAGTCTCGCTTCGCTGATTCCCTATTACGCAATTTTGTATCTCTTCAGGAACAAACTGCGTAACACGCTCAACTTCAGCATAGAGCATCCGACGAGAAAGAGCGAACAAAAATAATCTGCTACTTATAATACAAAAACATATATGAACTTTATTTTAATTGCAGTAATAGTACTGGGAGCAATAGCACTTGTGGCGGCAGTGGTGCTGTACATCATCTCCAAGAAGTTTGCTGTTGATGAAGATCCGCGATTGGAAACCGTTACCGAGGCATTGCCCGGTGCCAACTGCGGAGGATGCGGCTTCCCGGGCTGCGGAGGGATGGCGGATGCCTTGGTGAAAGGTGCTGATGCCGGTTCAATCGAAGGCTTGTTCTGTCCTGTAGGCGGACAAGAAGTAATGGAACAAGTTGCTGATATCTTAGGAATGGCGGTTGCGAAGACCGACCCCATGGTGGCTGTGGTTCGTTGCCACGGAACGTGCGAAAATCGTCCGCGCGTTGCCGAGTACAATGGTATGCGCACTTGTGCCGCCATACACTCCACCGGAGCCGGTGAAACAGCATGCGGTTTCGGATGTCTGGGATGTGGCGACTGCGTGGAGGCATGCGGTTTCGATGCCATTCACATGAATCCGGATACCGGTTTACCGGAAGTAGATGACGACAAGTGCACCGCCTGCGGAGCCTGCGTGAAAGCATGTCCGAGAAATATTATTGAATTGAGGAAGAAAGGTTCGAAGAACCGCCGCATCTATGTACGATGTGTAAACAAAGACAAAGGCGCAGTGGCGTTGAAAGCCTGCAAAGTTGCCTGCATTGGTTGTGGAAAATGTCTGAAAGCTTGCGCGTTTGATGCCATTACCATTGATAACAACCTCTCATACATTGATTACAACAAGTGCAAGATGTGTCGCAAGTGCGTGGACGCCTGTCCGACACATGCCATTGTCGCGCTTAATTTCCCAATAAGAAAAGCTGCTCCGGCGACAAACGAGAAAGTAGAAAGCGGCCGACAAAACAAGGATTCGAAGAAAGAGGAGGAAAAACAATGAGACTACATACGTTCAGAAAGGGTGGCGTGCACCCGGAGGAAAACAAACTGACAAGCAACGTTAAAACAAAAGTTGCCGCCTTGCCCAAACGTGCCATCTATCCGCTTCAACAACACATTGGAGCACCGGCGAAAGCAGTGGTGAAAAAAGGCGATAGCGTGAAGGTAGGTACAATGATTGCCGAAGCAGGAGGATTTGTTTCGGCTCCGATTTTCTCTGCCGTTTCCGGCAAGGTGCTCAAGATTGATAATGTCATCGATGCCACCGGCTATCGCGTTCCGGCAATCATCATCGACGTGGAAGGCGATGAATGGGAAGAAAGCATCGACCGGTCGGACGCTATCGTCAGACTTGCCCAACATCCGGAACTGACACCGGAAGAAATAACACAACGCATCAAGGAGGCGGGTATAACCGGTATGGGAGGCGCAAGTTTCCCCACTTTCATCAAACTAACACCACCGCCGGGAACAAAAGCAGAATGCGTGATTATCAATGGCGTTGAATGTGAGCCTTACATCACTTCCGACTTCCGGTTGATGATGGAGCATGCCGACGAAATACTCATAGGTTTGGAACTGCTGATGAAGGCTGCCAAAGTGGAGAAAGGTTATATCGGAATTGAGGAAAACAAGCCCGAAGCCATAGAACTGCTTACGAAGAAAGCCGCCAACAAACAGAAGATAACCATTGTTCCTTTGGCGCAAAAATATCCACAAGGAGGTGAGAAACAATTGGTGGATGCCGTTATTGGTCGGCAAGTTCCGGCACCTCCTGCCATTCCGGTACATGTGGGGGCGATTGTTCAGAATGTAGGCACCGCATACGCAGTGTATCAGGCGGTAATGAAGCACAAACCGCTCTTTGAACGCTATACGACCGTAACGGGAAAGAAACTGGCGCATCCCGGCAACTTCCTTGTTCGCATGGGAACGCCCATGATCGACTTGATAGAAGCTTGTGGCGGAATGCCTGAAGGCGACAACAAGATATTGGCAGGTGGTCCGATGATGGGAAAAGCCTTGATAAGCACAGAGGTTCCCATCTGCAAAGGAACAAATAGTGTTACCATTCTCACCGATTCCGATGCACGCAGAAAAAAAGTTCAGCCCTGTATTCGCTGCGCGAAATGCGTGAGCGTGTGTCCGATGGGACTGGAGCCTTACTTCATTGCCACCGCTTCCAACTTCAAGGATTGGGAACGATGTGAGCACGAGTGCATAACATCGTGCATAGAGTGCGGCTCCTGCCAGTTCACATGTCCTTCCCATCGCCCACTGCTTGACAATATTCGCAACGGGAAGCAAACTGTAATGAAGATTATTCGTGGTAGAAACAGCCAAACGGCTAAAAAATAAAGAGTAAGATGCAAAAATTAATAGTTTCGTTATCACCGCATGCACATGGCAAGGAAACGGTGGAGAAGAATATGTACGGTGTCATCATCGCCCTTATTCCGGCTCTGATTGTGTCATTCCTGTACTTTGGCATCGGCTCGGTGATTGTTTGTCTGACAAGTATTGCCGGCTGTATGTTTTTCGAGTGGGCAATCACGAAATACATGTTGAAGCAAGAGCCTACGCTCATGGATGGTTCAGCCATTGTTACCGGACTGTTGTTGGCCTTTAACCTGCCGAGCAACCTACCAATGTGGATTACGCTGATAGGAGCTTTGGTAGCCATCGGCATAGGGAAGATGACTTTCGGCGGAATGGGTTGCAACCCATTCAATCCGGCTTTGGTAGGCAGATGCTTTCTGCTGGTCAGCTTTCCGGCGCAAATGACTTCCTGGCCGGTATTGGGACAGTTGAGCAAATATCTCGATGCATCAACCGGAGCGACACCGTTAAGCATGATGAAGAGAGCCATCAGAATGGGCGATGCTTCCGTCTTGGACAATCTTCCCAACTCGCTCCATCTGCTGTTGGGTAACAATGCTTCCGGAGGTATGGGCACCATAGGCGAGGTGTGTGCCTTAGCACTCATCGGCGGATTGATATATATGTTATGGCGGAAGATTATTACGTGGCACATTCCCATTTCAATCCTTGTTACCGTTTTCGTATTCTCGGGACTTTTGCATCTCGCAAATCCCATCTACGCCGACCCGCTTACCGTCTTGTTCAGCGGAGGACTGATGCTGGGAGCCATCTTCATGGCAACAGATTATGTTACATCGCCCATGACACCGAAAGGACAACTCATCTATGGCATATCGATTGGTCTGCTTACGGTTGTTCTTCGCAACTGGGGAAGCTATCCGGAGGGCATGTCGTTCGCCATTCTCATCATGAACGCGTTCACACCACTTATCAACGCATACATCAAACCTAAAAGATTCGGGGAGGTAATAAAGAAATGAAGAAATTAGAGTCCTCTTTAACTAACATGGTGGTTGTGCTCGTTGCCGCAGCCCTGCTAATGGGAGGCGTGCTTGCCTACATCAACGAGCTGACAAAAGATACCATCGCGGCACAAGCCGAGAAGAACCTGACTGACGGAATTACCTTGGTGATGGGCGGTGGACAACTCAACGTAACATCGACCGACACCGTCAAACAAACGATAAAAGGCAAAGAGACTGCCTTTGTTGTGCATCATGTCGCCAATGCCGGTAAATCGTTGGGTGCCGCCGTGGAAAGTATCACGCAAGGCTTCGGTGGCGACTTGAAAGTGCTGGTGGGTTTCGACCCAGAAGGCAATATTTTGGGCTACACCGTCCTTACCTCCACTGAAACACCGGGACTTGGGGCGAAAGCCGACAAATGGTTCCAGAAGGATGGGAAAGGCTGCGTAATAGGGAAGAATCCAAGCAAAAAGCCGCTGACGGTGCGCAAAGACGGTGGAGAGATTGATGCCATCACCGCGAGCACCATCACCTCGAGAGCTTTTTTAAGTGCCATCAACCACGCTTACGAAGCTTACATGAAGAAATAAGAAAGGAAGAAAAACTATGAATCATCTGAAAATATTAACCAATGGACTAATCAAGGAGAACCCTACGTTCGTGTTGCTCCTCGGTATGTGTCCCACACTTGCCACCACGACAAGTGCCCTCAATGGCATGTCTATGGGATTGGCAACGTTGTTCGTGCTCATCTGCTCCAACCTTGCCATATCGTGCATCAAGAGCGTTACCCCCGACAAGGTGCGCATCCCTGTCTTCGTGGTAGTGATAGCCTCTTTCGTAACCATTCTTCAAATGCTCATCAAAGCCTATGCGCCTGCCGTGGACAAATCGTTGGGCATCTTCATTCCACTGATTGTGGTCAATTGTATCATTTTAGGTCGCGCTGAGGCGTTTGCCTGCAAGAACACACCACTGGCAAGCATCTTCGACGGATTGGGCATAGGACTTGGTTTTACGTTTGCTCTTACTTTGTTGGGAGCGGTAAGAGAACTGCTCGGCGCCGGTTCGCTCTTTGGTTTCGTACTCCTGCCTGAAGTAACGAACACACTACTCTTCGTATTACCACCGGGAGCATTTATCACGCTCGGCTATCTCATCGCGATTGTCAATAAATTTAAGAAAGGATAAAGCATTATGGAATATATCTTGATATTTATTTCGGCGATTTTTGTCAACAACATCGTTCTTTCACAATTCCTTGGCATCTGCCCATTCCTCGGCGTTTCCAGAAAGGTAGATACTGCCTTGGGAATGGGGGCGGCGGTGGCGTTCGTGCTCACCTTGGCAACCATCGTTACCTATTTGGTACAAATCTACGTGCTCAATCCTTTCGGGCTACAATATCTCCAAACTTTGGCGTTCATCCTCGTGATAGCCGCGCTGGTGCAGATGGTTGAGATTATCCTCAAAAAGGTTTCCCCCGCCTTGTATCAGGCGTTGGGCATCTTCCTGCCACTCATCACCACCAACTGCGCCGTATTGGGAGTTGCCATCCTCGTCATACAAAAAGACTTCTCGCTGTTGCAGAGCGTGGTATATGCCTTCTCCACGGCATTGGGTTTCGCACTTGCTCTGACCATCTTTGCAGGCATTCGCGAGCAACTTGCTTACACACGCGTTCCAAAAGGCATGCAAGGCATGGCGATTGTGCTTGTAACGGCTGGTTTGCTTTCGCTTGCTTTCATGGGTTTCTCGGGCGTGGACGGAGGATTGAAAGCCTTGTTCGGACTAAATTAAGCCTCCGCATCCCAACTTTTCCAACAGAAATTCAAGAAGCATGACAGGGTGCTTCTTGAATTTTATCAGCCTAAGTTTCACTCCTCAAATTATTTTAGCTTATTCTGCAAAAATGTGGCGTATGGCTCATTTTTGCAGAATAAGCACAATAATGTCCTAAATTTTCTTCATTCATCCACCAAAAGCTTAGCTTTCACTTTCCAAAAGCTTACCTTTTGCAGTGCAAAAGGTCATGAATCGGAATGCAAAAGCTAAGCTTTTAAATCGCAATTAATATTATACTGATTATCAACAGATTACAAAACATGCCCCAACAAAGTTTTTGTAATATAATTTCATGGTGTGAAGCAGAAAGAAAACCATTAGGAGTTTTCAATCATTCAACAAGAAAGAATAACGCTTCACAATAACCATAAAAAAACGGAGCAGCTGTGGTTGCCGCTCCGTTCTCTCCTTTCAGTATGTCATTTGCCGATGCCTCCCACGACATCATTGTTCTGTATCGTCTTGTCGGCTTTCTTCACGGAAGCTTTTAGCTTTCCAAACCTCCATGATAGTCGGATTCCAAAGTTACGCGACTTCTGTTCCCAGTTGTCATAACCGATGTAATCGCCTTGCACGATGCTACTCTTCATGTGGTCATGGTTCGTAAACGGCATCGAGGTGAAGACCGAAACGTTCAACTTATCTTTCAGGAAAGAGCGTGTAAGCGAGAAAGAATAGTAATACCATCGACCTCCGTATCCATAAACATTATCAATGTTACGCCCGAACTCGCCACCCCCATCGACATCCATCGTGAGTTTCCAAGGCAACTGCTGCTGCAAGCTAAGAAAAGCCTGACCTCCCCATCCGCTCAGGCTGAGATTGGGGGCGGGGATGGACTTCTTCTCGCTCGTGATGTTTCCATTCAGATTGACATTCGTTCCGGCAAAGGGTTGCCACTGTACATAGCCCGAAATCTTAAAGGCACGGTATTTCATATCGTTGGCATAGGTGTACGTAACGATTCCGTCATTGACAAACCGCGAAGTGGTTATCCAGTTGTTGGCGAAAGTATAAGAAGGATAGAACGAGAAGGTAACTTTCGGACTCATGAAACTATAGGTAAGCGATATGCTGTGGCTTTTACTACTGTTCAAGTGAACATTACCATAGGAAATGCTGGTAGGCGTCTTGAATACGGCGGGATTGAGATAGGTGATGCCCGGACGTCGAATTTGCATGCCGTAGCTTAGTTTTAACGACTGCGAATCGGTGATTTTATATTGCACGCTCGCAGAGGGCACCCAGTCATTGAGATTCCGATGGAAGCCTTCCGCGCTGCCATTGGGATAGGATGCCTTCAGATAGCTGTATTCATAGCGGAGTCCGGCACGTGCCGACCATCGCTCGCTGTGGAACAAATAAGAGAGATAGGTTGCCGCAACCTGCGTGTCGTGATTGAACAAGCTGATCATGTTCTGTTCCTTACCAAAATAATCCATTCGCGAATCGCTTTTGTTGCTGCGGTTGATGTACTTCAAGCCCATCTCCATGGTGTGAAGTTTGGCAAGCGGACGGACATAATCTAATTGCAGGGTATGCTCCACGAATCGTTCACGGTTTTGCTTTTCGTAGCCTTTGTAATCGATGGGGAAGTTCTGTGTCTCGGCAAAATCGCTCCGGGTGGTGTCGTGGCGTCGCGTAGTTGCCAACATATAGGACAGCGTGAACACCTCTCCCTCTCGCTTGGTTTTGTGCTGATAGTCGGCTCTTCCGTTTAGATTGTAAAACGAATAGCCCGGCATGGTGAATAGCTCTTTGTACTTGTAAAGTAGGTTGTCGTGGGCATCGTAACGCTCTTCAGAGGATATTCCGTTGAGGTTTACCGTGTAATACATCCCCCCGAACGAGAAACTGAGCAGGTTGAGAGAATCAATGTCGTAACTTCCGTCTATATTTCCGTAATGGATATTTGCGGGTTGTTTGTTCTTCCCACGTGAATAGGAGTACTCTCCCGATTGCAAATACTTTTTGTAAACTTCGGTCTCGGCATCCACTTCTTTCGCAGCCTGATACCTATAGTTGTAGTTCGCGGTGAGAATGAGCTTTCCCACTTGCGTGGTGATGAAACCTCCCGTACCCACGGAACCACGCGAATTGGCATTGGCTTGAAGCGAGCCTGCCACTCCCTGCAACCTACTGTCGGAAAGGGTTACGATGTTGAGGATAGAAGTGGTGCCTTCTGCATCATATTTCGCTCCCGGATCGGTGATGACTTCTATCTTCTTGATGCTCGAAGCGGGAATAGACTTCAGAATGTCCTTGGCGTTGGAACCCGCAAGACTTGGATCGGGATGCCCGTTGCGATAGATTTTGAACGAGGAAGAACCTTGTACCTTGATGTTGTCCTGACCGTCCACTGTTACCAACGGCACTTTCTTCAGAATTTCCAGTATCGTCTTGCTCTTCGCGCTCTCATCGTGTTGCACGTCGTAGGTGAGCTTGTCGATTTCGTTCTTCACCAATTGTCGTTGATGGGTAACCACCACTTCGTCGATTTGCTGCACCCGAATGGTATCAGAGTCAGCCGGTGTTTGTGCTTGTGCGCCCATCGCAATGATGCAACCCACTATCACGGAAAGGATTCTTGATGATTTTCTCATGTTTTCTCTGTATTGGTTGTTTTGTGTAAAGGCATGAAGAAACAATAACTTTCCCATCGGAATGGGGGCGATAAGTTTAAGTGTCGCTATGTCATTGTTTATTCTCACGCAGTTCCAACATTTTTAATTATCTCTTATAAGCAATTTATTTTCAGACGAATATCTAAAAAACAGGAAGGGTGGGGGATTAGTTACCGTCATGCTGCATGAAACGGTAACAAACCGAAACTCCCCATGGTGCAAAGATACTCATTATCCATGAAAATATTTTACTGTTTTACTGTTTTTTACGTTCCATCCGATTTTTTTTATTATCAACTTCGGATAAGTCTTCCGGAATGGTTCTTCATTATTTCTTGGGTTGTAAGCTTTTCATCATTATTTTGTTTGGATAATGATGGTTACTTTCGATTTGTCGGGATATTTTTTTTCCTTCTTTCTCAGCATATAGATGCGCACTTGGTCAGACTTGTCGATGACAAGTAGGGTGGTTCGCGTGTTGTCTTTCAGCATTTCCGACCAAGTTCCAGTAGCGGATTCCGCCTTGAATGCTCGATAGAATTGCGCTCCGTGTCCATATTCCACTTCCAATGTCTTGACCACCTTCTCCACCTTGCGAGTTCTCGGATTGCGCTTTACCACGGTGATGAAGACGGAACCTCCCGTAATGGAATATTTTTCCACCAATTTATCAATGCTGTTTTGTGCCTGTGCTCCGACAGTTGTCAGCAGGCAGACGATTATAAATATCACATATCTTCTCATAACAACCTCTATTTTATATCAACCTTATTCCATACACTCGATGAAGCCAACCACCTCTACACGCCTTTCAGTAGATTTTCCAGCTCTGCACGCTGCTGAGGGTCGGTAATGTTTTCCAATACCTCGCCCTCAGCTTCATTAATAACGTACTCGCTCTCCACCTTGCGCTCTATTTTGTCAGCCTCTTTCAATGTTGCCTTCACCTTGGGCTTTATTTTTTGCCAGTTGTCAATCCGCTTTCCGTCCACAATCATGTAGCTGCCGGCATAGGTTTGCGCCACCATTTGCTCGCGATGCAGATAGAA
Organism: Prevotella brunnea; assembly: GCF_008016795.1. GTDB lineage: Bacteria > Bacteroidota > Bacteroidia > Bacteroidales > Bacteroidaceae > Prevotella > Prevotella brunnea. The sequence goes on along the minus strand of NZ_SDIK01000012.1, from coordinate 11,699 downwards.
CCCCACAAAAGTTCCCATGAGCAAGAGCAGTGAAGCTGCCACGACTATTCGCAGCCAATGGTTTCGATGCCGATAGTCAATGCGCCTTGGCTCGCGTTTCACATCCCGATTCGTATTACATGATGGAAGTTCGGCATAGTCGTTGAACATCATTCGGTAAGGTCGCAATTCTGAAGGCACTTGTCCGCTTTGGAAGAAACGATAGAGTGTTGTCTCCTCGGCAAGTGTTGTCTCCCCATCAAGAAACTTTTCAATCAATATTTTTATTTCTTCCATTTTCATCTTCATATTTCTTTAGTATTTTCCGGCGAGCTCTGCTGATTGCTTGTCGAACTGCCACTTCCGAACTGCCCATAATCCGGGCAATATCGCCGTATTCCATTCCCTCAATATGGCGCAGACGAAGAAGTGTTTGTTGAAGTCCCGGCAAGTTATCCAAAATCGACATCATTCGATTGTATCGTTCTACGCTCCCTTTCTCTTCCTCGCTCGCGAGTTGCACATCTGCCAAGGATTGGCACGGACGTTGCCTTCGCAAATAGTCGATCGACAAATTGCGTGTCAGCACCGATGCAAGGGGCATGAGTGGCTGATGGAGCTCCAAGCGAAGTTGCCAGAGACGCAACATCGTGTCTTGCACAATGTCTTCTGCCGGCTCTTCACTTTTCAAGTAGCGCACGGCAACGGAAATCAATCGCGTCCGCAATTGTGTGGCTTCTTGTTGGAACTCCGCGTCGGTCATGCCATCTTTCACTTAATAATTATTCAGCTTGGAAGTATCGATGTTGGAAATACCGGAGGATTGTATGTTCACGTTGTCTGCCTTCCCTGAGAGAACCATTTTCCCCACTCCGGGATTGCAGGCGGAAATGTTATCGCAATCCAGTCTTGCCATTATTTTTCCATTGCCTTGATTTTGTATATTGAGCTTCTTTCCACTAAAATCTATATTCATATTTCCCACGCCCTGATTTTTAATTCTCAGCAAATCAACGTTAGAGAATTTGAGCGACATCTTTCCCGTTCCCAAGTTGTCTATTCGCCCGTTACTTCCGTTTATCGTCATGTTGAACGTTGCCGAGCCGCTATTAGTAATCCGGAAATCATCGGCAACCAAATTTCCGAACACTTTACAGTTTCCGTTATTATTCAACTTGGCTTTCCGTGTGCGGATATTCATTCTGTAAGTGCCCACACCACTCGACTCCAATTGAAAGTCATCGCAATTAATCTGACCTATTGACAGCTTCGATACGCCACTGACTTTTATTTTCATCGTTCCCGCCTTTATCCGGTTCGATTGGAAAGTGCCTACACCCGACAAATCGACATCGTCCATACACGGAGAACAAATCTTTATGCGTGGTTTTCTTTCGCTTGATTTGTGAGTGGTTTCACCCCATCTTCTTGTCTCGTAGATTTTTAAAATCCCATTGTTTACTTTTATTCCGAGACCTTTCATGAAACGTTCAGAAGCCGTTACCACAATGCTGTATTTAGTACTTTGAACATACTCAACGTCTGCCACTGTGCTCATGCTCACACCATGGAAGTTTTTCAGGTTGAAAGACTTTTTCGACAGTTTTTCATTCAACATTCTACCATTCACAGAGGTGTCGATCATCTGGCAATTACCTTTGCAGCCGGAAGCGAGAATGGTAAGAAAGGTGAAACTTAAAAGGAGGATTCGTTTCATAAGCTGTTATTATTATTGATTTTTTATCTTGGGTTTCTGCAAATAGTACGCAAGAAGTCCGGTTTTGTGACAACTTGTTTGTAGTTTTTTTTGATTGCAGGATTGTTTAACATACAAAAATAATACTATTTCCTTACTTTTTCAATCCATCCTCCGTTTATTTTTCTTCGCACCTCTTCAGCAATAAAATTCCGGTTGTATGTATATTTGCTAACGGCAAAGAGAGCGTTTATCTCAAATCGGTCATCAGGATTTCTCGATGTTGTATGGCAGTGAGAAATTCTTTATCTTTTCTCAACGGTATTCTAATCACCATGAAATTATATTACAAAAACCGTGTTCGATACACTCTGCGTAATCTATTGATAATCAGGACGATATTAATTGAGATTTAAAAGCTTAGCTTTTGCACTCCGATTCATGACCTTTTGCATTGCAAAAGCTTACCTTTTGGAAAGCAAAAGCTAAGCTTTTGATAGATGAATGAAGAAAATTCAGGACATTATTGAACTTTTCCCATATCGTCAGGGAAGGATTTTCACGTTTTCAATGCTCAAAAAAATAAAGAATAGGCTTGTCTTTTGTCTTGTCCGGACAGGTGCAGATGTTGATATGAGTTCATGGCGTATGGTTTTTAGAAACTGCTTTTTCTTGGAGTTGATTAGTGCATGACGAAACAGCGACATGAAGTTATACGACATGACTATAAAGTTTCCTCGCAAAAGCCCATGAACTGAATGTTTACGGAACAAAAAGAAGCCGACAAAGAGTAAATCGCAAAGGTAGCAAGAGGCGTCAGACACCCACCTTTGGATTATACTCCAGTCCCAAACTCTTTGCTCGCTCAATATTTCTGCTTTTCACTTTTTTGCGATTTTCCGATTTCTGCTGTGTTATCTTACCTGGTTTTTGCAAATAGAGTGGCGTGTTTTTCGGATTCCATGTCTCCCGCACGTCCCAATTTGCCTTACATTCTATTTCGCGAGGATAATAATAAACTGCCTCTGCTTGTCGCTGCGCACTGTAAAGTCCGGTGTCCCACTGTCCGTTGTCATTGTCGTCCACCCACAACCTCATGTAATACGTGCCCGGATTAACATAGTAGAAGGTGGCTACGTTCTCTTTCAATGGCACTTCCTTCACCGGTTTGTCGCTCTCATTGAGCAACTGCACTACGCAATTCTTGCCTTTCATTCCCTCTACGGTGATGATGAGCGTGGCAAACTCAGATAGTGCTTTCACCTTGAAGCCCTGTTTGTATTTATTGGATGTCTTTCCGTAGATATCGGTGAAAGCCGTTGAGTCGATTTCCAGACTGTATTCGTGTCCGCCATTCCACGCTCCCACAAGCTTATAGCGACGAGGGACGTTCGGATCGGCACCCAATTGATATTTTGTCCTGTACCAAAGGGTGTCTATTTTCTCATAGAGATGTATCTTCGTTGTGTCCAACTCGGCGAGAGGCGATTGGAAATCGAAAGAGATGTTCTCATCCGGAGCCATGAGTGAACCGACGTTATATTTCACACCGTAAGGGTCTGCCGGAAATTCGCTTTGGTAATCCTTTCCCCGCTCCTTGTTTTTGTTTTGCTGTTTCAGCCATTTGTCGTATTCTTCTTGCCGTTTTTTCTCACGTTTGGCATAGGGAGTTTTCGCCAATACTTCCAAGGTGTCGGTTTGCAAGACAAGGTTGTTGAGTGAATCGCTTCCCTCGTATTGCATTTCCATCCTGAGCGTGTCTTGATTTATCAAGAGTGTGTCGCGCAACCAATAGGTTATCGTGTCCTGATTGACCGATGATTCCACCTCGAAAGCGTCGTTGGCGTTGAAATTCAGTCCTCTGAGTTTTGGCAGATTCTTATGTCCGTAACTGAAGAAGAGCGTGAAATGGTCGGCATTCTGTCGTTCCGCCTTCATGAAGTAGCGATTGGTCTGCAATTCGGTGAACGCCTTCAGCACCACATCGTCGGGCAAGAAATGTGTGTAGGAGTCACGTTTAATGTCGGAGATGCGGAGCGAATCCTGCCAAATGGTGTCTTGACGCACATCCGAAATCGCAGAGGGCATGATGACTTCCGGCGTGAAAGCTATCTTCTCGGCAGGCTGATTGAAGAAATAGTTTCCATCAGCGTCCTGCAAGGCGTAAATTCTGTAATCGCGTTTTGCCACCCCCTTGATGACAAAATAGCCGCGGTCGTTGGTGCGAGATACGCGAAGCATTGGTTCGCGCAAAAAAGCCGTGTCGGCTTGGTTGGCATATAGTCCCACGAGAATGCCCTTGATGGGTTCCAAGTTCTCTGCTTCGAGCACATAGCCTGCCACTTCCATTGTGTCGATATCCTCTCCGGTGGAGAAAGTATAGGTATAGTTTCCAAGCGGATTTCCCTCGTTATTGTCGGAGATGGCATCCGAGAAATCTATCGTGTAAGTGGTATTGGCTTTCAGGGAGTCTTGCAGTTGCACCAAGATATGTTTGCCGGAAGCGGTAATCTCCGGAATTTCCAACTGTGGAGGCGATACCACCACCTTTTCGGAAGGATTGTCGAGCTTGATGAACTCATCGAAGACGATGGATATTTTCTTGCTTTTCACTGCTGTGGAGCGGTCTGCCGGAAATGTTCTCACTATCTTTGGAGGTGTCTCGTCAAACCATCCGCCGTCGGGTTGTCCCATTCTCGCGCAAGAAACCAAAAGGAAAAAAGACAAGAGACCCATCGGTAGTGCTGCATTGAAAGAGCCATTTCGGAAAAAGGTAAAACCGCCCGAAGCACCTTTCGTTTCAGACAGGCGTTCGGTAAGTTCCTTTATGTTTTGGAATAATCTTGAAAACATTGATTTTTTTGTTACGTGAAAGAATTGTTCATCGACTGATAAAAAGCGTTCTGTCAGCTTTGCTGTTGCTCTTCGGGAGTGTTGTTCAGTGCCAACATTTCTTCTATGTTCTTTCTGCTGTTGGAAAGTCGCGGTATCTTGTGCTGACCGCCGAGTTTTCCCTTCGATTTCAACCAGTCGTTAAAGAGGTCGTGGCGTGCGGAGATGATTTCCAATCGCTGAAGTGTGATGTCGTGCGAACGCTTGGCTTCATAGTCGGAATTTATTTCCTGCAACTTAGAATCAAGAATATCGGCAAACTGCTCCATGTTCTCTGGAGCTTTTGCAAACTCTATGAGCCACTGATGGCGGCATTTGGCTTGGGCATCCATGTAAATGGGAGCAGCGGTATATTCGGAGATTTGTGCACCCGTTTGTTTGCAAGCAGCTTCAAGTCCCTTTTCGGCATTGTCCATGATGAGTTCCTCACCAAAGGCATTGATGAAGTATTTCGTTCTGCCGGTGATGATGAACTTATAGGGATTGACCGACGTGAACTGCACGGTATCGCCAATCGCATAACGCCATAATCCGCAAACGGTACTAATGAGCATGGCATAGTTTCTGCCTGTTTCCACGCCACTCAAGGGAACGATGTTGGGCTTTTCGCTGTCAAACTCGTCCATGGGCAGAAATTCATAGAACACACCGTAATCGAGCATAAGAAGCATACTGCAATCGGTGAGGTCGCTCTGGATTCCGAAAAAGCCTTCTGAAGCATTGTAAGTCTCCATGTAATTCATGTCCGACTTCGTTATCAACTGCTTGAATTGCTCTCGATAAGGGGTGAAGGCTATGCCACCGTGAAAGAACACCTCAAGATTTGGCCACACCTCTTCCAGATGTTTCTTGCCGGTAAGTTCCATAACGCGCACAAGAACAGAGAGCATCCACGAAGGCACTCCCGAAATGCTGCGCACATCCTTGTTCATCGTCTGCTCCGCTATGAGGTTTCGCTTCACCTCAAAGTCGCTCAAGAGAGCCACTTGCTTGGAAGGCACGCGACGAAGATTGGCAAGCGGATTGATATTCTCGATGAGAATGGCACTGAGGTCGCCCACCAATGAATTGGGCAGATTGTAATTGGGAGAATGACTGCCACCCAAGATGAGGTTTTTACCATCGAAGACACGACTTTCGGGATGGTTCGACAAGTATAATGCCACAACATCCTTTCCACCTTGGTAATGAATGGATTGCAAGCCTTCGGAAGAAATGGGAATGAACTTACTCTTGTCGTTGGTCGTTCCCGATGATTTCGCGTACCATCTTACCAGCCCGGGCCACAACACATCGTGCTCACCGTGGCGCATACGGTCGATGTCGGTCTTAAGTTCCTCATAGGTATTTACCGGAACGCTTTGAGCAAAGTCTTCGTATGACTTGATAGTAGAGAAAAGATGATTTCGCCCATATTCGGTTTCCTTGCCTTGTTCCAACAAATAGCTCAATACTTCGGCTTGAAGGGCTTCACCCTCATGCACGTATTTGTCCAATTCGCGACAACGAGGGCGAAAATACAGCTTATCTGCTATGCGTGTAAGATTCATTTAATGTCCAGTTGATTGAACTACAAAAGTAATGTAAAATTACTGAATATAGTTTTTTTTCACTTATTTTAATAAAGGAACGCAGAAAAGGAAACTACCATAAGCACAACAACACCAAAGCGGACGTTGTCCCAATAATTCACGTTGTCCGGTCGGGTTTCCAATAACAGCATGGTGGAACTTGGGGTCAAAAACGGACATTGGAAAATAAAAAGAAACCCACACATCAGGCATTAATTTGCAAAAGCTAAGCTTTCGGAATGTAAAAGCTAAGCTTTCGGGATGCAAAAGCTAAGCTTTTATGTCGTAAAAGCTAAGCTTTTGAAATGGGACTTGTAAGTTGCTGATTATCAATGTTATTTTCTAAACTAATTTTTCATTGAAAGAACAGGACTTTTGTGTGCCCTCGTGTGTGGGTAAATAGTGAACAACGATGGTCTGTTTTTTATAAAACTTGGCAGACTGACAAACAGAACGCTTATCTCCGAAAAATGTTTTTTATTCAAAGGCCTTCGCTTCAGCGGCGGCAATGATAGCCTCGCGTTCTTTATCGCTATGATCATTGATTTCATAGAGTTCGAGCGTTTCAGTGTCGGTTCTATCCTCTGTCAAGTTTTTTTTCGACTTATCGGAACACTCCACCGCCTCTTCCGAATACACTTCCTCCTGAAAAGGATTCTTATGTTTCTTCTTCGATGTTTCTTCCCCAACGATAAAATTCATATCCTGCCGTGTATCGGGAACTTCGAGTATGGGTTCTTCCTCCATCTTCGTACGATTTGCCTTGGCAGTGAACACCTCATCAATGAATTGAGGTTCGCGACGCAAACGCTGCAAGGTTACTTTAGCTGCCTCTTGCTGACTTTCCTTCTTTGAATAGCCGTGCCCTTCGCCAGCCGGCAGCCCTTCAATGACTACTCGGAAATCAAAGATGGGATTCCCTTCCTTGTCTTTTCCGTCCTGAAGAAGATTAAAATCAAGTTTCACCTTGTTCTTTTGGCTCCATTCTATCAGTTTCGATTTGAAATTCACTTCCTTGTAAGCCACTTTGTCAATATTGATTAACTCGCCTAAAATCTGTCTTTTCATGAATTTCATGCAGGCATCGTATCCCTGATCCAGATAAAGTGCACCGACTAATGCCTCGAAAGCATTTCCCCCCACATAGCTATTGTGCGATGAGGAATGACCATTCGAAAGTATCAACTCGTTAATTCCCAACTTCTTGGCTAAGTGATTTAATGTGTCGCGCTGCACTATCTTGGAACGTGTATTGGTTAAAAAACCTTCACGCTTTCCCGGAAAATGTTCGTAAACAATATCACCAACAATGGCATCGAGGATGGCATCGCCCAAAAATTCCAATCGCTCGTTATTAACGGGCTTGCCTTTCTTATTTCGATGCGCCACACTCTTGTGCAAAAGAGCCGTCTTATAATAAGCGATATTGTGAGGAAGAATTCCAATAATTTGATATAAAGACAGATAAAGCTCCTTTTCCGTCCGGAAAGGAAGCCTTATCCTGTCGATGATTCTATTCAGCATACTTCTTAAAAATCACACAAGCATTATGTCCTCCAAAGCCGAATGTATTGCTGAGTGCAGCACGTATTTCACGCTTTTGGGGCTTGTTGAACGTAAAATTCAAATTGTAATCGAGATTTTCGTCCTTGTCGTCTTCCTCATGATTGATGGTTGGAGGCACTACTCCATCGCGAATGGCAAGTATACAAGCCATTGCTTCAACTGCTCCGGCAGCACCGAGAAGGTGTCCGGTCATACTCTTTGTCGAGGAAATGTTCAACTTATAAGCCGCATCGCCAAACAAATCTTTAATGGCTTTTGCCTCAGACACATCACCTACCGGAGTCGAAGTACCGTGAACATTGATATAATCAATGTCTTCCGGCTTCAAACCTGCGTCATCAAGTGCTGCTTTCATTACCAAATTTGCCCCAAGACCTTCGGGATGGGAAGCCGTGATGTGATAAGCATCGGCAGATTCTCCTTCACCCACAAGCTCCGCGTAGATTTTTGCTCCGCGCGCTTTCGCGTGTTCCAGTTCTTCGAGGATTAGACAGCCGGCTCCTTCGCCCATGACAAACCCATCGCGACTTGCAGAGAATGGTCGTGAAGCGTGTTCCGGATCATCGTTGCGAGTTGATAACGCGTGCATGGCATTGAAACCACCTACTCCACAAGCACAAATGGCAGCCTCAGCGCCACCGGTTACAATCATGTTTGCCTTTCCCAACCGAAGCAAATTAAATGCTGCCGCTATGGCATTGGTAGAGGAAGCACAAGCTGAGGTTGTCGCAAAGTTTGGACCATGAAATCCGAAACGAATGCTGATTTGTCCAGCAGCTATATCCGAAATCATCTTGGGAATGAAGAAAGGATTGAACTTAGGTTCCTCATCAAGGTGCTGTCCCCAATATACCACTTCATCCTCAAAGGTTTTAATACCTCCGATGCCTACACCGTAAACCACACCAATGCGCGTTTTATCCACTTTCTCCAAGTCGATACCACTGTCGTCCACACCTTGTATGGCACTGATGATTGCCAATTGCGTGTAACGGTCTAACTTTCGAGCCTCTTTACGGTTGATATAGTCGTTTATATTCAAATCCTTCACTTCACAAGCAAAGCGAGTCTTGAAATTGGTTGTATCGAATTGCGTGATAGGCGCAGCACCGCTTTTTCCGTCCAACATGGCTTTCCATGTATCTTCGGGGCTATTTCCCAACGGAGTAACAGCTCCCAAACCTGTTACCACTACTCTTTTTAATTCCATCTAATTGATTTTTATTGTTTCGCTTCTGCTTGAAATAAAATGAGATGTCAAACCATGAAATTAAGGAGTTAAGCTAAAGTTTCCCTATTGGTATTCCTACAAAAAACCTAAAGGCAAAACTACTGGCTTAACTCCCCAATTCTTATTTCATTACTCCTGCTCTCGGCGAAACATGAGTACTAATATAAGCGAATAGTTAAAAACAAAAGTTGAGCGAAGAACTTTTGCTCCGCTCTTATTTCATAATAACTTTACTTTGCGTTCTCTTCGATATAAACAATAGCATCACCTACAGTGCCGATTTTCTCAGCTTTGTCATCAGGAATAGAAATACCAAATTCCTTCTCGAATTCCATGATCAGCTCTACAGTATCCAACGAATCGGCACCGAGATCATTCGTGAAGCTTGCTTCAGGCTTTACTTCTGCCTCTTCAACACCGAGCTTATCCATGATAATCGCCTTTACTTTAGATTCAATTTCTGACATAATTTTTAAGATTTAAAATGTTTAATAATATTTTTCATTTCTAAAATTCGGCTGCAAAGGAAAGATAAATTTTCCATCTATACAAATTTTTCACTCAAAAAAGTGCATTACCATGCACATTTAATATAACATTGTGCATAAATTTACTATTATTTAAGGTTTACTTTGCTATAAATCAAAACTTTTAGCAAATTATTCGCACAACAGCTCTTGCGAAAAAAAGTTCCAATATTCATTTTTTTAATCCAATTCCACAAAACCAACTATTTAATTTTTGCTCATATCATTATTTTGAGTTATATTTGCAAAATAAATTAAAACCTAAATAAAATGTCATTTACAGAACATTGCAACGAGATTTTTACACAGGCCATCCGTGATTATCATATCACAGACAACGTTGATACACCTATTAATAACCCCTACGACAGGGATTCCATAGAGAATAGGCTTTACTTAAAATGTTGGATCGATACTGTACAATGGCATTTTGAAGACCTTATACGCGATCCTCATATCAATCCAGATGCAGGAATGAGTCTCAAACGGCGCATTGACAGGTCGAACCAAGACCGAACAGATTTGGTGGAACAAATTGATTCTTACTTCAGACAGTTATATTCTGATGTGAAAGTTCAAGACAATGCCACCATCAACACTGAAAGTCCGGCATGGGCAGTGGACAGACTTTCTATTCTTGCGCTCAAAATTTATCACATGAACGAAGAGGCAGAACGTGCCGATGCCTCAGAAGAACATCGGGAAAAGTGTAAAAAGAAATTAGCGGTGCTCCTTGAACAGCAAAAAGATTTAGGAACAGCCATCAATCAACTGCTCGAGGATATCAAAGCAGGTCGCAAATATATGAAGGTATATCGCCAAATGAAGATGTACAATGACCCGGCTACCAATCCGGTATTATACAAGAAATAATTGAAAACCGACCACATCATCATTGTACGCTTTTCTGCAATGGGCGACGTTGCCATGACGGTGCCCATAGTTTTCGCGTTGGCAACACAATATCCAAAACTTAGAATCAGTGTGCTTTCGCGTCCGTTTGCGAGAGCTTTCTTCCAAAACATGCCCGACAACGTGGAATTTATGGAAGCCGACTTAAATAATGAATACAAAGGCATTCATGGGCTTAACAAGCTTTTTCGGAGAATTACCGCTAAACATCCCACACACATTGCTGACTTCCATAATGTACTAAGAACAAAATATTTGCGTTTGCGCTTTTGTGTTAATGGTTATAAGACAAAACACATTGATAAGCACAAGTTGGGAAAACGCAGACTTTGCAGAAAAAACAATAAAATCTTCGTACAACAACCCACTTCTTTCAAAAACTATATGGATGTTTTGGAGGCATTGGGCTATCCCATCCGACCCGATTTTCAATCCATCTTCGTAAACGGAGGAAACGATATTGAACAACTCCCGGAAGGGATGAATGAGAAGAAAGAAGGGGAAAAATGGATTGGCATCGCTCCTTTCGCAGCTCACAAGGGTAAAACCTACCCGAAAGAAAAAATGGAAGAGGTGATTCGATTGTTATCCACACAACGCGACCATATCAAACTATTCCTTTTCGGAGGTGGTAGAGAAGAAAAGGAAATCCTTAAATCGTGGGAAGAAAAATATGAGCATTGCATTTTCGCCTCATCAGCTCTGCACGGATTATCAGAAGAACTCATCTTAATGAGTCATCTTGAGGCAATGATTTCCATGGACAGCGCCAACATGCACCTTGCTTCACTTGTTGGAACCCGGGTTATCAGCATTTGGGGAGCCACACATCCTTTTTGCGGATTCTTCGGATGGAATCAGGACAAGGAAGATGCCGTTCAGAACAACAAACTCTCATGCCGTCCTTGTTCTGTATTTGGTAATCAACCATGCCACCGAAAGGATTTTGCTTGCATGAATTCCATAGAGCCTTCGGAAATAGTCAGCAGATTAAAACTATCAAAATCATAGTTATTGTTAAGAAATTATTGAATGTCTTTTTAATTTCTTAATGACCAATTTTTAAAATCTACGCAAAATATTTCTTCTCCTATCTGAAGAAGAGCCACAAGGGCTTTATCCACACAGGTTTTTATTCCTCTATTCTTCCTTCCTCACGAAGAAACTCCAAATAATCACGTGTTTTCGTTTCTCCATTTGCAGACTCATGTTCCAGCAACGGCAGAAAGATTTTATCTATAAATTCATGGTACTGTCCTATAAAAGTGTGTAAGCTCCTTTTTTCTTATCTTTGTATTTGTAAACCATAAAAAAGAAAAAAATGA
>NZ_SDIK01000011.1 GCF_008016795.1 Prevotella brunnea | reverse complement strand
GGGACACTGAGGTCTCGCTGTTTTGTTTGTATTGCTGGTTGTTTTTTTTCCTCGCCGAGAGATGCAGACAACCTCTCGCTACGCTTCGAGAACGTCTGCATCTCTCGGCGAGGGCTACTCTTTTATTGCACTTCGTTTTGGAACTTGCAGACAGCCGGCAAAATACCTAAACGATAAAGAACTGAAACTCACCAAGATATAGCCAGCCTGTTTCTTGTCAGAAAAGAGCAGATGGAATGTTGTTTTTCCTTAACTGTTTTCTGTGTTCAAAATATATTTTCGGAAAGGTTCAATAAACTTTTCACGCATCATAACCATTCTTGTTTCTGCACTGTCCACAAATACTTTCAGGTAATGTCTTGCCCACTCCTCCATTGTTCCACTCCAAGATTGATCAAGATCGCAAACGTGAAATTGTATCTGTAGAGCTGCACTCCAATTTATATAAAGTGCTTCGGGTTTTGCTTTAAATAGATTTGCATAATGCGCATCAGTACATCTCAAATGTTTTTCCTCTTCAGTCCAATCTATTTCAATATAATCAATCCCCAAAGTATCAAATTCTTCATTGTCTATCATCAGTGCGCACATCCTTGCTAATTTGTAAGCTGACACTATGTTAGGTGCCATTGCAGACTTATCAATGTTTCTTGTTTTCACATCTATGATACCATAGTAGTTTGGTTCATGGTAGAGTATATCTGCCGTATCATTCTGTTTTTCTTCAAATAGATTTTCCGGTGTCCATTCCTTTGTAGCTTTGTTTCCCCTATTCAGCAAAAATAAAGCTGTCGGAGAATCAAACAGGGCATATTTTTGTTCAACGGTTATATGCTTGGGGTGTCTCAAGTATATATCGTTGAGATATTCATATTGTTTGAAAATGTTATTTGGGTATTTCTGTTTTAATATTTTATACACGCATTTTTCAAAAGGTTCTCCGGCAGCATGCCCTGAGAGTGTTCCGGCCGATGCTTTGTTTGGACGTTCAACCCTTTGGTTTTTCATTCCTTTCGTTAGTTTTTCAAAGTCTTCCTTTTTCATAATTCCAATCTCTTAAAATAACTGTCAATATGTTTTATATGCGCAGACTCTCGGCTTTTCAGATATTCTCGCACTTCTTTTGTAATCATTGCATGCAGTCTGACTTCCTCTTCCGATTGCCAATTGATGGGACGAAATGGAATACTTGCAATAGGTGCTTCCGAAAACTCCACAATGGCACCTTTTACAATCCCATTCAATATAAGCCATTCAAAAACATCTTCACTGTTCAGATAGGCTAAAATATATTCGATAGACTCTTTGCAGCACGGCTTCTTAAATATGGCTGTTACATCCTGCGTCGGATAATATTCTTCCGAAGCATAACAAAATCTGAAATAATCTTTGTTGGAAACACGTTCTTTGCATGGAACGAAAATTCTCGGCTCGTTTCGTTCAAACATCTTTTGGTTTCTCGGAAAAACAAACTCCCAATAAGGAATATCCCTTTGATAGCTGTACCTATTGGCAAGTTTTTCTAAATAAGGTTGAAAATGCGCTGCAAAATGGGGATATTTTTTGCAGAATTCTTTCTCTGAGATCCTCTCTTGAACAAAGATGTACGGAGTAAAAGCTTTCGATTTGTAGGGACAGAGGTCTTTGGCTTTTATCACTTTGATGAGCTTTTTCTTCTCTGCCACATTCAACGGTTTCACATCCTTCAACTGAAATGCCACATCAAGTCCGGAAACCATACCATTTCCAATGTCGCAGAAGTCGCCAATGCGATGAAGTTCTTTCTCAAACAGATTACTGTTGAACTTTACACATTTGTTTTCAAAATTCTCCAACCGCTTTTGTGTATCTTTCGTTGCCAAAAGCCATCTGCTGTTTTCTTTGAAATGTGGAATTACACAAAAGTCAAAACAGCTCTTGTCTGCCAATTCCTGCTGCGTAGGCAGCCCCTTACTCTTATTATATTGATAGAGCATAATGGATGTTCGTTTCTCTGAACTCTTGATAAATCTAAAAATAATAAATGAAGCTGTTACCTTTTCAAAAAGTGGTGTCTCCTTGAAATGATAGATTTCAGTGAAATATCCCTGCCTGCACATATAGTTACGCAGCGTTTCGGAATGAGTGGTATTCATCCAGTATTCCGTACAAATAAAGATCAACTCTCCGTTTTCTTCAAGATGCTCAATGCTTTTAAGAATAAAGATGAAAAGATAGTCGCACAAACTGTTAAAGTATTGATTCCATAAATCATTTTTTGATAACTCTTTTTTCAGTTCCGGCTCTATGTTTTTCCACCTTATATAGGGAGGATTGCCTATGACAACATCATACTTTTCAGCAGTGGATACTGATAAAAAATCGACAAATCTGATACAATCATGGTGCGCCCCTAATGTCGGGTCTATTTCGTAAGCAGTGAGGTTTTGAAATCCATGTTGGAAAAGAAAATCAAGAAAAACGCCCTTACCACAAGATGGTTCAAGTATTCTACTGTCTTTCTGATGAGAAATCAGCGATACCATGAAGTCTGCTATAATGGGAATGGTAAAATATTGCCCGTACTTATTTTTCTCTATCATTGAATATTCGTACTTGTAATAGTGCCACAAACTTACAAAAAAAAATCCGTTTTTGTGTTGATAAGAAAAAGATTTTAGCCTTTCAGCCTGATAACCGATTGAGTACACTTTACCCGTTCTTTCGCACTTCTTTTAGCGAAAAAACATTTATTATAGGGAATTTCAGCTAATTCCATTTTGAAAATCCCCATAGTCTGTCGGGAAACACAGGTAGCTCTCATGGCAAGTCGCATCCGTCAGACACAGTTTCTTGTTTTTAAGACCGTCTTTCCATTTGTCGTAAAATATGCGCCGAAAGCTGTCTATGCCAAAAGTTTTGACAAGACGATTGCACATGCCATTTATAATCTTCCCATCCTTGATGGGATTGGAAGGGTTTATGGGTACAAATAATATATCAACACTGACAAACTATCAGTTAGGAATTTACTGAATATTCCTAAATAACGCGTCGAAGGGCAAACTTTCGTCATACAATAGCTAAACTTTTGTTTTTCAATAGCTTAGATTTCTCCTTCCAATAGCTTACCTTTTACACCGCAATAGCTTACCTTTTGCACCGCAATAGCTTAGCTTTTACATTCCAATAGCTTAGCTTTTGGAAGACTGACCTTTTTTCACTGAAAAACAATCAACCGGAAATCATGTGATCATGGTAAAATTATTATGCAAATATCACATAATATATAATTATATTTTTATGTTTTTTATTCTATTTTACACGAAATAAAAGAATATTTATATATTTATCTATAACTGCTTTTATATATTTTTGAAAAATTCAGAATACAAAAAGAGGGTAAGAGGAGTTGATACATATTTATATATTTACATTATTCGTAACTTTATGGCGACAAACACCGGACAAACACAAATCAGGCAGAACATAAATGCTCGTTCGCAATATGTTTTCACCGGAGGGAAAATAATATCCGCAACGAAAGAAAACCATTCTCCAAATGGGCAACAGCCTGCCCCACCGGTTGGTTTTGCAAAAAATCTCTTTGACAAAACTCTGTTCATCGTTGAAAGAAACTTTGCCATTCGTTGGAAAAACTCTGTTCATCCGTTGGAAGAAACTTTGCCCATTCGTTAGAAAAAACTGTTCATCCGTTGGGAGAAACTTTGCCATTCGTTAGAAAAACTCTGTTCATCCGTTGGAAGAAACTTTGCCATTCGTTGGAAAAAACTGTTCATCAGTTGGAAAAGCTTTGTCAAATCGTTGGAAAAACCCTTTCCTGCACACCTCCTTCCAGTGCTCATGGCGATGTTTCTCTCGCGCTGCAGGCACAAACGCTTTGCCGGTGTGCAGGGAATGTCCGACAAGCGTCGCACGCCGGTGAATCGCAAGCTTTGCGGGAGGGGTGCCAGCGCAATCATGCACCGTGAGACCGGGCAGATGATGGCTTTCGCCTTACGCCGCGCCGCGCGCCGGAACCATCAACTCGGGCGCGGCAGCGTGGTTCCACGACTTCAAAACTTCGGAAACCGGGCACAAAAGACACGAAACGGGAGCATGAGCTGTAAACTATTTTCAATTTGTTCCTTTTTTGTCGTTGCGGAATGAAAACCACAAATCAAAAATTCCTCCCGAAATGTCGCGAGAAAATTTATATATTTTATATCTGCCTGATAACATGATATTTACGAATATACATATTTAAATTTATAATCATAAATATTCACAGATGCGGAACATATATCGGCAGACTTTTAGCAATATACAAACGAAAAAGAAAGAAAAAGTCATTGTTTTGTCATCATTATTTACCTAATTATGAAAAACCCTCCCAAAGCGTCGAAGCAAAACTCCCCTTTCGTCGGAATAGTGCTCCACGACTTACTAAATTGTCGCCACTACCCTACTATTTTGTCAAGGCTTTCTTACCAAACTGTCGCCACAAACCTACCAACTTGTCGTTAATAAACTTCGCTAACCATTGTGTATCAATACTTTGCATGGGCTTATATAATATCTTATAAAGATATATCAATGAATTCAAATCGAAAGATGAGTTTTAAATTTTAAAGTTATTGTTTTTATGATGCTTCGCTTTCATGATGATTTTTACAAGTTTTCTTGCGACCCTCCCTATTTGTCGCACCAACCTTTTTTGCATCTTCTGCCCTCCTTCCCCATTGCCCGTTTCTTTTTTGTCAAAGCCTCGTTCACTTTTCGCTCCCCACGCTTGCAGCGTTCCCGATTTGTTGTTCGCGTTCCGCGGGGTTTGTCGTCGGCACCCCTCGATGTTAATTTCTCATTGGCTCGCAACCTGCTGTTTATCAGGCAGCCCCGGGTCATTCCCCCTGTTGCTTTCTTGCTCCGGTTTCTTCTCGGAAGTTTTGCGATACACTTTCTACATCGCGTTCCCCGTCCCTTTTTCTATTCTTCAAACTCTCCCTTTTGTCGCTCCCCCACCCCATTTTCTGCACTTGTTTCCTCCACCGTGCAAACAAATTCTTCCTTCTTTTCGAAACTGTCACGGGCGAATTGCGCCTCGAAATTTCCCATTCTTTGTCTCCAAACAAAGGCACGAGTTTTCTCTCCCTATTTGTCGCACCCTCCCATTTTTTACCTTCTCCTCCCCCGGCTTCCCTTTTTGTCGCCTTAATTCCTTTCGTTTTCTCTCCAACCCTACCTTTTTGTCGCTCTTCAGCCAATGCCCCCACCTCCATGCACCCCATTTTCGCTGCAAAAACCAAGCTTTTGCAGCGACAAATAAGGAAACTGTTTGCTTATATCTCACCATTTATATTTATTTTACTCTGTTGAAATAGAACATCTTACAGCCGATTATTCAACAAAAACTTAGCAAACGCCTGAAACATTTCACTTTTTTGTCGCCATTCCCCTTTAACATCCACCTTAACCCCTTTGAAAATCAGATGATTACAGCCATTTTTACATACCCCGAAAATACCTTACTAATTTGTCGCATCTCCCTTTTTCCGCCCTTTTCTTCCCTTTTTGTCGCCAAAGTCTGTTCTTTTCTTCTCGTCCGCTCCCCTTTTCCGGCTTTTTGGCGCAACTCCTTCGCCGCGATTCCATTTCCACTCCCTCCGAAAACCGGTTTTCAGCTACCGCCCTACCCTATCCGCTGCCGTCAGTAATTTTCTTCCTCATTTGTCGCTCTTGGTTCTCGGTTTTCTTTTTCCCTGCCCTTTTCGCATTTCCGCTCCCTCTTGTCAATTGTTCTGTACAAACACATAAATATATAAATATACAAAAGATTAAAAAGCCCCCACCTTTCCTTTGCTCTTTTTGCTGCTATGAGGGTTGAGGTTTTTTCGCTTTTTTCCCACGTTGTGCAACGACCCGTGGCAGAAGACGAACCTGCCATGAGATTGTTTCCGGGCTTCCCTCCCCCACCCTGCCTATATATATGTGAGTAGAAGTTCAAAAGGAAGCGTGCAAATCTTTCTTTGTTTTTTGCTTTCCGAACGACAAACGAGGCTCTGTTGCCACAATTGTTTTTTTTGCACACCTGCTTCTACCTTTTTTTTCTTCTTCTGCTTTTTTCTTTTTCTGCTTTTTTCTTCTTTTCCCCAATATTCATTCCCCGATTTGCTGTTTTCAGCCTTTCGTTCTTTGTTCTCTCCGACCGATTGCACGGAGGAACTTCATGAGCCATAAGCATTATGGCGATTTTGTGGCTTTCGGCTTACGTTGGTTAATATAAATATATAAAGACATAAATACATATAAATGCCGTTTTTCATATATTTTCGGTTCAGATTTGTCTTTTTCAGCTTTTTATCGTATATTTGCGCAAGGTTAAGTATATATCTAAATATATGGTTGTTCAAACATGGGGATAGATAAATATATAAAAATGTATTTAAGTTTATAATCTCTATTCCCATACAAGAATAAACAGAAACATATATGAATGATAATATAAAACATTGAAAATGTAAACATACTAATATGTAAATATATAAAAACATAAATAGAACGAAGTCTAAAGTTTTACGGTTATTATGCATAAAGATATAAATGTTTAAAAAAGGAAATATGTTTCTATATAAACATGTTGAAAGATGAAAATATAAATACAAGGATGAGTAAAAACAAGGAAATATAATTATGCGGAAATATGATAATATAAAAAGGTGAAAATAGAAATATTTAAGAATATGTTTAATTAAAAACATGAAAGTGTGAAAATATAAATATATAAATAATTATTTTCTATCTTGGAATGAATGTATTATCATGTGTTAATATAAATATATAAAAGAATGAATATATGGTTAATCAATTTCAAATCAGCAAGGTTCAGAACGAGTTGATGAACTGGTCGTTCGGAATTGGGGTGGCGATGCTCATCTTGGGATTTCTCGACGGTTTCTTCGGTTCGGGCACAGCGTTTCAAGGCGAACTTGTGGCAGGTGTGAAGAGGGTGGGGCAGAGTTCGCCATTGAGCTTGGTGGAGGACCTCACCTTTTGCGTTGCCAATCTGTTGATGTGGTGGGTTCTGCATCGTTGTTTGGTGCGTCGCGGTCATTTCGGCATGCAGCTTGCCCTCGTCACAATGATGGTGCTCACGGCGTTGGGTGCGGTGATTGGCATCATTCCCTCCGGCGATGTGCTCACGGCGTCGGGCTTTTATCGTCAAACCACGTTTGGCGCGTTCCAAAGTCGTTTTCCGTTTTTCAATTCCTTTGTTGTTTATCTTGCCGGGTTCGTGCTCGGCACCGGTTTGATTCGCCGTTACGGTGGTTATCTCCGTCTTTATGGATGGGCGTTGGTTGTCTTTCCCCTTCTCGACTCTCTGTTGCAGTCGTTCTACGTCTATCTCTACACCTCCGTCGGCGGACTCACCCTGAACGAGCTGAACACCTATCACGGTCTCGCGCAATTGGCGCAATTGGCACTCGCCATCGGTTCGCTCGCTCTCTTGCGCCGCTCCGTTTCGGTGGATGCCGACGAGCGTCCCGACGACGGGTCCGACCTGAACCAGCATGGGGCAATACAGTATAAGATAAAAAGGTAAATACGTGAAAATGTGAAAAGATATACATATTTCTATGTTAATATATAAAAATACAGAATGTTGATAATCAGAAATTTATTAATTACGAAATACCCATTAATCAACCTAATTAAATGTTAAAGTGTATGGAGCACATGAAACTCAATGAAATTCCCATTTTGGTGGAAGAGAAGCGACTAATCAGAGTTTGCTTTCCGGTGTATATGCTGAGTCTGTTCGGACTTTTGTATGCCTTTCTCACCCAGCCGGACATCATCTTTCCCGACGACCTCATCCCCGACCGGTTGCTGTTCAGCGATTACGTGTCGCTTATTTGCGAGAGCACCGCCCTGTTTGCCTTTTCCGGTTTGATCTATGTCTTCTATCAGGCGTTGGAACGCATCATCGATTACGATCGCGTGCTGTCCGCTCGTTTCTTCCTGATGGCGAGTGTGCTTTGCGTGCCCTTCTACGTGCTTTCCGCCAAAATCGGTACGATGTGGTTCGGAACTGCGGGGCTGCCCGGAGCGTTAGATTTGTTTTCCAACATCCTGATTGTCATCTTCCTCTTCAGCACGCTAAACTCGTTGTGCATCCTTTATCTGTCCACCGAGGAGAAGTTGCGCGTTCTTTCCCAGCGCGCCCTGTTGTGCTATGTGGGCATGCTCGTTTTGGGACTGTGCTTCTTCCTTCTTGCACTGACGTCCGTTCCCAACTTGCTGCTCGCGTCTATAGCCGTCGTTCAGCTCGTGCTTGCTGCCCTTGTTTTCAAGAGTCTGTACGCCATGTTGGGTTATTCCCCCTATGAAGAAGAATTGAAACGGCGCACCGCAAGTTGTGAATGAAGTGAAACCATAAATTACAGACAGAAAAATGAAAAATATAAAAGTAGTATTTGCCAATCAGAAAGGTGGGGTGGGGAAGAGCACACTCTGCATCCTCTTCGCCAATTACCTTGCCTATAAGCGCAAACAAGTGTGTGTCATTGACACCGACCTTCAGAAAACCATCCTCATGCAGCGACAGAAAGATGCGCAGGTGTATGAAGATGCCGAAGAGCCCTACACGGTGCAAGGCTTCGACGTGAGCGAGCCGGAGATGATGCAGCAGCTCATGGACTCCGCCTCACGGGTGGAAGGCTTCGTGCTCTTCGACTCTCCCGGCAACGTCAGCGAAGACGGACTTGTTCCCCTCTTCGCCAATGCCGACTACATCGTCTGCCCCTATGAATACGAAGACAAGACCCTCGATTCCACCGGTGTCTTCGTGCAAGTCATCAATGCCCTCAAGGAGCATAATCCCACCATGCACGCCCAACTCTTCTTCGTGCCCAACCGCATCGATCCCCGCATCGGAACCATCGATGAGCAACGCATCTGGAACGCCACCAACAGCATTTTTCAAAAGATAGGAAAGGTAACTCCCGTGGTGAACAGTCGCGCCACGCTGAAACGCATCAACACCTTCGAACTGCTTGCCACCCAGCGCGATGCAGTGAAGGGCGCGTTCGATTACATGTTGAAGCACATGAAGTAAGATTTCACCCACGAAACCAAAACAGAATACAATAAAAAAAACATAAGCTATGGTAAAGAAGAAAACCAGCGTGGTGCTGCCCGGCGGCATCGCCAACCTCGTACATCAAGTGCAGGGAGCTGAAACCCCTGCCACACCCGAAAAGAAAGAAGAAACCCCGAAGCCGGCGGAACCCGTTCGTCCCGCCACTCCCGAAGAGCCATCGCCCACTCCGGAGAGCACCATGCAACCCACACCCGGCGGTAAAGACCGTTCCGCCCCCGCTGCCAAGAAGTTGCCCAAGGCCGAAGGCAAGGAGTTGGCACGCGAATACACCCTTGCCATCGACAACAGTGAGGAGAGCTGGCAACTCTTCCTCGACCTTGCCAAGGAATACAAGCGGCGCGACACGAAGCTCGCCACCGTCTATATCGATTCCGACCTCAAGAGTGTCCTCGACCGTCTGAAGTCAGCCTCCAGTGTGAAGCTTCCCTCCACAGCCATCCTCAGCTCCATTGTCGCCCGCTTCATCTTCGATCACGAGAAGGACATCAAGAACGCCATCTTCGGCGAGAGTCTGCTGTAAGAGAAATCCGTTCCTCCCGAAGCATTGTGGTTCGGAGGAACGGACAAGAGCAAGGTGTGTGGAACGGATTGATTCTGTTGGTGTGCGTGCAATCTTGATGAACGGAAGTTAATTTCTATAATCAATTTCATGCCTGTCCAAAGCATTTCTGATGCTTTTTGCCACGTGGCAGGCAAGGTTTACCGGTACGGCGTTTCCCACCATTTTATATCCGATATTTACGTCATTGTACACGAACTTGTAATCATCCGGAAACGTTTGCAGCCTTGCCACCTCCCTCACCGTCATTCTCCTATAGAGGTGTTCTTTTCCCGGGACGAAAATTTGTTCGTTTTTCCCTATTTTCAACATCTTTGGGGCTTGAGGGTGCAGTTGGCATTGCCTTCCGCTTGCCTGTACGGTGAATCCCGGTTCATCCCAGCTCCTCACCCTGTTTCTTGACATGAAGATGGGCGAGTACGACCCTGTGAAATATTCGTGATTGGGGATGATGCACCTCTCCCCATTGGTCTTGTTCTTTTCCAATGCCGGCAGCGCGGTGTCCTTCAAGTCCCAAATGCTTTCGCGCAGCGTTGGTTTGTGGGCTGATGGTTTTGGATATTGAAAGTCATGAATGTTCAAGTCTTTTCTGAATCCAACATAAAAAACCCTGTCTCTGTCTTCAGGAACATCGAAATCGTTGGCGTTGAGCATTTTTAGGTTCACGTCATACCCTGCTTCTCCGAAAAGCCGTATAAACTCCCTCACCGCTTTCTTGTTTCGTTTTGCCAGCATGCCCGAAACGTTCTCGGCGACGAAGAACAGTGGTTTTACCGTTTTCAATATCCTTATGTATTCGTAGAACAGTTGTCCGCGCGCATCGTTTATTCCTTTCAAGGTGCCGGCTTCGCTCCACGATTGGCAGGGAGGTCCGCCAATGATGCCCGTAACTTGTTTTGGAAAGCGTTCGGCACTTACCCATCTTATGTCTCCTTCTATCAAGTGGGTATCAGGAAAATTTATCCTGAACGTCGGACAGATTTTAGGGTCGAACTCGTTGGCAATCACCGTATGGAATCCGGCATTATGAAAACCCTTGTCCAAACCGCCCGCTCCCGAAAATAAGCTTATTAGTTTCATCTTTAATCCCCTGGTGTTTTATGAATGTTTTTTTACCATTTGCAATTGAATTTTATATTGATTTCCGCCGGCATCCCCACAATCTGTATGTCGAACTTCAATGATGTGTTTACTTGCTTTTCCGCGTTGTGCAGTCGGAATGAAAACTGCCATCCGTTGTCCAAACACAAGAGTAGGGAGGTTTTGCTGTTGGGCTTAAAGCCGATGTGTAGCAAATGTTTGGGGCATTGAATATGTGGGACTTTCAAGGTGGGTTTGGAATATTTTCCCGGTAGGTTGAGCGTCCCATACATATTGAACGACTGGATTGTTGTCAGACGTTTCTCGTCAGTGCTGACAACCTTGTAAAAGTCGTATCTGCTTAATAAGTATTCAATCAGCTTTTTGGGAATTTCAGGGTGTTTCCTGACTTGTGTCGTTATTTCCTTCGCGAACGCATTGAGTAGTGGAACATAGACTTTTTCTTCTTTCCCGACCAAGTCTTTGAATAAAGTTCCTTTTGTTTTTTCCCTTTCCAGAACATCGAATACCGGTTTTATTTCTTTCCAATAGGTTTCCGAGCATGGGATACCGTACCATTTGCTTCCGAAATCAAGATTTTTCGCTATTCTGCTGTGCTTAACGGCTTGATGGTTGTGCTTAATGCTCAAGCCTATTTCCCATACAATATCCTTTCGTTCGATGATGATGTCCCTTACATCGGCTGTTTCGCCTCGCTTATCGGGTTGGATATATAAGGTCAGTACGTCATCTTCGCCATTTCTCTCCATTATGTTTGGCTCCAATGCGAATATCGTGTCTATCGTAGATAATGCACTGAGTGTGTATAATGTCCGGTTGCTCTCGCAAAGAGTGTTCCACGCGTTTTCGGCAGCTTCAAAACTGCTGTTCTTGAAAATCTCGACAGACCTCACCCTCGCGATGGCATCCCGCAGTGCGTTCAAACAGGCGAATTCATAAGCCCTTCCGTGGTTGTTACTTAATTTGCTCATTTTGCGTTTCCATGGGAATTCATCCCGATGGGGAGTTGGTATAATGTTGCAAAAATAGGAATTATTACTCGAATTCAAGACGTTTTCATCGTTATTTTATGGAAAGTTAATTGAAATTCATGCGAAGGTTAAAGATTGGTGCGCGGAACTCGGTAGGGGCGGAGGGAGTGAACACGCACCGGTGCGCCATCGGGCAGGGGAACAAATTTTGGGGAGAAACGAATGTAAGCTCCAAAACGAAGTGCAATAAAAGCGTACCCATCGGCAATGGAAAAAAGAAACGAAATTCGTGGCATGGCAGTTTGGCGGTTTTGAATATTTTGCGTAAATTTGCCGTGTCGCTTCCATGAAACCCATGGGAGCGCGATGGAGAACAGACCGTTATGAAACCGAAAAAGAAACCCACATACACCCTGCCCGTGGCAATCTGCGCCGCCGTGCTGGTCTTCGGTTCGCTCTTGTTGGCAATCCTCATGGCCACGCGCGACATGGCACCACCGAGGAAATACGAGGTGGATATGTCCGGAACGGTCATCGGAGTGGACACCACATCGAAGATACCCGTGCTGACGAAGGAAGAAGCCGAAGAAGTGCAGGTGAAGGAAAACAAGAAGGTGGACTATGTGCCCGCCGATGAGAGCGAAACCGGTGAGAAAATTCCCGAGCCGGAACCCATCGTCGTGCCCTCCACGCCACCTGTCGCAAAGGAAGAACCGGGTGTGAAGGCAGAGGAACGCACCGCCGTGCCCGACGTCAGTGTCCGCCGGCCCGACATTAAGAATCCGCGAATAGAACCGATAGAGTAGGGGGGGAGCGACATGTGGAATAAATTTATCAATCTTCTCTCTGCCCTTTTCACCGCCCTCAATGTGGGGGTGGCGTTGTGGTTCTATCTCACCACCGACGAGATTGCCATCCCTGCTCATTGGGAAGCCCTCGAAAGTGCGTGGGGCTATGGCAGGTCGTGGCTCATCCTTCCGCTTTCTGCCCTTTCCGTGTTCATCTATCTGCTCTTGCGCTATAGTCGGCGGCACACCCTTGTGAACCTCCCCTTTGCCGTTACGAACAAGGTGGCTGCTCATCCGTTGATAGTGTCGATGATGAGTCGTGCCACGTTCCTCATCACCCTTGCCCTTTTCTATGTTGTTCTTGCCGTGGCGCAACTTGTCCCGCTGCACAATGTTCTTCTCTTTCTTCTTTTTTTCCTTCTTCTTTCCGATGTCGTTTGGCACGTCATAAGAATCTATCGCGTAAGGAAGTAGGGCTGTTCCATTGCGAACCGTTGCAATTCCAATCCCTCGTGGGGACAAACACAGGGTTTACAATCCCCACGAGATTGATTTTTCCGGCGTAATGGAAATTTGGAAGGCTGAAAAAGTTCCAAATTTCCATTACATAACAGTTATTAGCTCACACGCTCACAATTGGTTGATAACAATATGGCTTATCACCTGATTTAACTCTCTTGTTGTCAACAACCCTGCAATTTTCTCTCGCTTCTACCCACTACGTCTTCAAAAGCACGACAAACAAACTGATCGGTAGTCAAATAAAATCAGCACAGACGTTAATGACCGGTTTGAGGTTAATCTGCTATTTTGAAGGAACAAAGTCATGCTTTGCCCTCATAAGTGCTTTGCTCAAGGCTGGTACATTGGGCAGAAGCTCAACTGCCTCCTTGCTATTTTTGATCTTCATCTGCCGCTTGGCTTCGTCTTTTGTCAGATATTCAGCCTCTACGGTATAGAAATCCTCAACATAGTTATAGACAACCTCTTTCTTCTTTACACTGGAATTGACTGAATAGAACGTATGGCTGAGGGATAAATCGCCCATGGTGTATTTTCCATCTTCCCGATACGGTGTGAACATCTGCCCAACACTTATATAATTGAATTTGAACTTTACCACAAAGAATTTGAACTTGACCGTATCTCCTGCTATGGCGTCGGGAATCTCAATCAAAGAATGGTTGCCCCCAGGCATATCGTACTGAATTCCAAACGGCTGACCGGCTTTCATGATTTTCCAAACTGTGGCATCTGCTGTCTTGGAAACGACCTTTTTATCTTTGGCCACCAAAGGCTGACGCTCAAAAAGGTTCACTTTCGTTACATCATAAGATTTGGTCATACCCTTAGCCATGAGTTGTCGCAACCCCTCAGTACGATACTTTATCTTTCCTTTTCCATTGATTGGGATGAAATACTCCACGACTCCCTCCGTAATGAACGTGAGATTCTTATTCTCGAATTGATAGTTTCGTTGCCAACCTCTCAATTTCACATAGTCGGCCTTAGGTTTATCCTTGCCTCGAACTGAAACCGAACTGACAATAGGGGTCATCTCCAGATTCTCTTCCGCTCCCCCATTAATCTGAAATTCGACAGGTTCGAAGGCGGAATGCACTACATC
The DNA here is from genome assembly GCF_008016795.1 of Prevotella brunnea. Classification (GTDB taxonomy): domain Bacteria; phylum Bacteroidota; class Bacteroidia; order Bacteroidales; family Bacteroidaceae; genus Prevotella; species Prevotella brunnea. Next base: position 40,117 of record NZ_SDIK01000011.1, on the reverse strand, counting down.
AATCTTTCCAACCGACAGCATTTCGGCGGTCAACAGACCGTCCTCTTTGGTTATTCCCAACAAATGCCCCTCTGAGTCCATCACCAAAGCGCCACCAACCGGTGTCTGTGTGACGCTGTTTGTCAAAACCTTCTGCGCCTTTGACTCTAATCCTAAAAGACAGAAGGTTATCAATACAAAACATAGTCTTTTCATGAGTATTTCAATTAATTAAAGTTTCCATAACTTAGAACTTGCAAACGCTACAATTAAAGAACTTCTAATATTACGCTTCATAAGTTCATCCACCTTGGAATTATTTACTATATTTAACATTTCATAGTGTCAAGTTGTTTTCGAGCTTTGCTTATCCGTTCATTGACAGTAGGAATTCTTCGTTGTCTTTTGTTCTTTCCAGTTGAGTGCTGACTACGTTCATTGCTTCCAGCGATGTCATGTCGGCGATGTTCTTGCGCAAAATCCACATGCGGTCGAGCGTGGTCTTGTTGTGTAGCAAGTCGTCTCGGCGTGTGCTCGATGCCACGAGGTTCACTGCCGGGAAGATGCGTTTGTTGCTGAGGTTGCGATCGAGTTGCAGTTCCATGTTTCCCGTACCCTTGAATTCTTCAAAGATTACCTCGTCCATTTTCGATCCCGTGTCGATGAGTGCCGTGGCTATGATGGTGAGCGAGCCGCCTCCCTCGATGTTGCGTGCTGCTCCGAAGAATCGTTTTGGCTTTTGCAGGGCGTTGGCATCCACACCTCCCGTAAGTACTTTTCCCGAAGCCGGTGCCACGGTGTTGTAGGCGCGTGCCAGTCGTGTGATGGAGTCGAGGAAGATGACTACATCGTGTCCACATTCCACCATTCTCTTTGCTTTCTCCAGTACGATGCCTGCTATTTTCACGTGTCGTTCTGCCGGTTCGTCGAATGTAGAGGCAATGACCTCTGCGTTTACGGTGCGTGCCATGTCGGTAACCTCCTCCGGTCGTTCGTCTATGAGCAGCATCATCAGGTATGCTTCCGGGTGGTTTGCTGCGATGGCGTTGGCAATGTCTTTCATCAGGATGGTCTTACCTGTTTTGGGTTGTGCCACGATGAGGGCGCGTTGTCCTTTTCCGATGGGTGAGAAGAGATCTACCACGCGTGTGGAGCGATTGGTGGTTGCCGGGTCGCCGCAGAGTGTGAATTTCTCGTCCGGGAAGAGTGGTGTGAGGTGTTCGAAAGCCACGCGGTCGCGTACTTCGCCGGGTTGTCTGCCGTTTATTTTGTCAATGGAGGTCAGTGGGAAATATTTTTCTCCGGCGCGTGGTGGTCGTACATGACATTCCACTACGTCTCCGGTCTTCAATCCGTATTGTTTCACCTGATTGACTGCGACGTACACATCGTCGGGTGAGGAGAGATAGTTGTAGTCGCTCGACCTTAGAAATCCGTATCCGTCGGGCATGACTTCCAAGACGCCGTTGGCGGTGATAATGTCGCTGAAGTCGAATTTGTTGTGGTCTGCCTGTGTGGAATGGTCTTGATAGAATGTCGGCCGGTTGTTTCCCGCGGGCATTGTGGGTCGGTCGAGCATGTTGTAGTCCGGCAGTGCGCCTTGGTCTTCCACCGGTATGTCCACCACGGTGATGAAGTCGGTGCCGTCTCCCGGGTCGCCTTCCCACACTTTTCCTCCGGTGTCTGCCGTTTTTGTTCCGTTCTGTTCGTTGTGGGCGTTCACCTTGGCTTGCAGTTGTTCGATAAGGTTTGTGTCGGTTTGTGCCTCCTCCTTTTCGTTTTTCTGTTCGGCGGTTTCTTCCGTTGTGTTGTTCGTTTCGGACTGTTCGCTTTGCGGTTCTTCTTTTTCTGCTTTTTTCTCCTCCGGCTTTGCCTTTGTCGTTTCTTTTTTCCGCGTTTGTCTTGTTGGTTTTACCGGTTCCTCGGTTTTTTCTTCTTGTTCGGTTGTTTCTTCGGGAATGTCCTTAAACAGTGAGGGTTGTGGTTGTTGTGCTCCCATGGGTTTGTTTTTCTGAACGTCGAAGTTTTCGCCTTCTTTCCCATGAACGGTGTACACTCTGTCGGTGTCTTTTCGTGCTATTCTGGTACGTTTTCTCTTGGTGGTTTCCAAGGGGTGTGTTGCTCCGGCATTCATTGCCTGTCTGTCTAAAATCGCGTAGATAAGTTCTTCCTTATCATCGTCTTTCTTATAATCAGCGTTAATTTTGTCGGCAATTTCTTTCAACTCGGAAATGTTTTTGCCCAATAAGTCTTCTTTACTTAACATAAATAATTATGTGTGCGAGATTTTAATTTTGTGAGAAACGGGGTTTCGAGACCGGAAACCCCGCGTATGTTAAAAAACAGGGGCAAAGTTACGTTTTTTCTTTTGTATGTGCAAGGATTTTTCCTGATTTATTTTTTTTTTCGTTACTTTATTTTGGAGAGGCAGAGGCGTGCAACGCGGATGCCGGGATTGTGGGGGCGTTCGGCAAGGTAATCGTAGAGTGTTTCTTCGGGTTCGATTACTGAGTTTTGGTTTTTCTTCAGGCTTGATGCGTTGATGAGGTGGAGTCCGTCGTGGTGCCATACGGCGATGCCGAGGTGTGTTGTGTCCAAATTTTTCTTGTTGGTAACGATGGCAATGAGGTCGCCGTCGCGGATGACGGTTCTGAGCAGTTTGGAGTTTTTCAGTTCTTTTTTGGGAATGTAGCGCACGTTGGTGCCGTTGGTTTTGTCTTCCATTTCTTTGATTCGGCTGATGCGTTCGGGGTGGTTGCGCAGCATGTCGTAGGCGTTGCTGTTTTGGCTCATGTAGTTGATTTTCAGTTTCTGCACTTCGGTGAAGGGTGGGTTGGGTGTATGGATTTCCCTTACCAGTCCCATTTTTTCGTTGTCTGTTACCCACCATTGATAATAATGCAGCCGGTTCTCATAGCTTATTTTTCCGCCCCGATAGCGAATTTGTCTCAGCAGGTTGGCGAAGTCGCCGAAGGAGGTTTTCCCCCTGTTTGCGCACAGTGCGATGGCTGCCACGTTTTCGAGGAATGTGGTGCAATCCATTTCTCTTAGGTTCACGGTGAGTTGTTCCTCTTTGTTGCGGTCGAGCGTGTGTGCCACGTAGGGTGTTCCGATGAAGCTGCGTGCCACGCGCAAGATTAGTTCGCTCTCTGCGAGTTGTTTCTCGTCGTGCACCAATTGGCTCAACAAGCGTTCCACGCCGGCAGAGTCTTCGGCGGTGGCGGACAGTTGCATGGTGGTTGTCTGCTCGTGGGTTGTTTGTGCCGTGTCCTTTTCTGTTTCCGCTTGTTTTTCGGTGTTTTCCGTTTGTTTTGTTTTCGCTGTTTTGTTGGCACTTGCGTTGCAGGCTGTCAGCAGTGTTGCCGCGACGAGTGCTCCGTAAAATCCATGTAATCTGCTCATTTTGCCTTGTTTTTTTTCTTTTTCCCCTTTCTTCCGAAGTTGAACCCCGCGTAAATGTTGATGTTTCCGAAGAGGTTGTTGGTGGAGAATTGGCTTCGCCTGTAGTTGTAGGCATGCAGTATGGCACTTGTTCCCGCGTACCACCGGGTGTTGTTCCATACGATGCCGAAGCGTGCCGTTCCGTCTATATTGAGGTTTTTGGTTGAAAATTGCCTGAGCGAGAAGCGTCGGTGTTCCATGTCGCCTTTGGTTCGTTTGTAAGCCAGCCCCAGCGTTATCGACCCTGCCATGAGCCAATTGTGTGCGAACACCCAGTTGTAGGCATATCCGCCCGAGATGCTTATGTTGGAGTATTTCACTCGTCCGAACATCATTGTGCTGTCCAGTCCGGCTTCATCGGCTTTGTTGCCGAGTTTTTCGGTGATGATTTTGTTCAGTTCGTTCCAATTCACCGAGAGTGTGTGTTTCGTGTAGCCAATTCCGAGGAGGGGGCTGCCTGCGGAGCGGCGTTGCACCGTGCTTTGGCTGAATGCTGCCGGATAGGAGAAGCGGCTGTGGTTGAAGATGTAATAGATGTTCAGACCTTTCACGGTGGAGGTGAGTCCGCCAAAATCCGACCCTTCCACGTTGCGTGTGTCGATGTTTGTGCCGAGGTTCAGACTGCGTATTTTGTAGTCGTTGCCCGTCTTCCGATAGTAGAAATCCATGCCCACCATGGAGCTGTACAGGCTCAGGTCGTATTCCTGTCGTTGTTTGTCGTCGCCGCCGAAGTTGATGTGCTTCACGTCGAGTGTATAGCCGAGGAAGATCCATTGCCATCCCACGAATGGTCCGATGCGCACGCTGGGTTCCGGTGCGAACACGATGTTTTGTCCTTCCTTGTTGTTGAGTCTGTACACCTCATAGTTGTTGGTGTTTTGCAACATCACGGTGAAGTTGTAGAGTTGCGGTTCGATGTAGTTGGTGTCTATCTTGTTGAATCCGCGCGCCATCTTCTCCGCTTTCTTCAGTTGTCGCGTGTACCATCCGCTTTTCTTCTCCACGCGCATCCATCTTACGGTGTCTTGTTTTTCGACTTGGGCGCGAGCGGACAGGTGGGAGAGCGATGTTGCCGCGAGCAGCATCGTCAGGAGGAAAGTCCCGATGGGGTGGTGGAAGAATTTTGTTGCCGGCAATTTTCTTTATATCTTCTCTAAAATCCTGTCCATCACCCAATTGGTGGGTGTGGCACTGACACTTGTACAATCGCATTTCCCGAAGCCCTGCAGGTCTTCTACCACCGAGCGGATGAGGGGCAGCTGCACGTAAGGGGGGTTGGGCACTTCGATGTCCTGCCGACCTTCTCCCGTGTAGAGGTGGATGGGGTCGTAGGTATAGACCGAGAATGCCACGCGCCCTTTGGTTCCGAAGATTTCGATGCGGTCTTCTCTTGCGCTCTCGTGCGACACGAAGCTCCACGCGCCACTTCCGTTGAGTCCGCTCTCGAAGCTGAACACGGCGTTCACCGTGTCCTCCACGTCGTAGAGTCCGGCGCGGTTGGCAACATATCCGTGTGCTTTCACGATGATTCCGAAGAAACTTTGCAGAAGGTCGAGCTGGTGGGGAGCCAAATCGTAGAAATAGCCCCCTCCGGAAATGTTCGATTGCAGACGCCAGGGCAGTTTGTCGTTCAGCTCGTAGTCAAGGTCGCGTGGCGGAACGGCAAAGCGCACCTGCACGGTGAGCACCTTCCCTATGGTGCCGCTCTCCACGATTTCCCTCACCTTATTAAAGTAGGGCAGGTGTCTGCGATAATAAGCCACGAAGCAGGGCACTCCCGTCTGTTCCGATATGCGGTTGATGCGCACGCAGTCCTCATACGATGCTGCCAATGGCTTCTCTATGTAGCAGGGTTTGCCGGCTCGCATGGCCATGATGGCGAAGGCGGCGTGCATGGCAGGCGGCGTTGCGATGTAGATGGCATTCACGTTGGGGTCGTCCACGAGCAGTTGCGCATCGGTGTACCAATGTTTTATGCCATGTTTGTTGGCATAGGTGCGTGCTTTTTTCACACTTCTGCTGAACACCGCTTCCACGTGCGACCCTTCCACTAAATTGAATGCTGGTCCGGATTTGCGTTCCGTTACGTCGCCGCATCCGATAAAGCCCCAACTGATTTGTTTCATATGCGTGTCTTTTTTGCAAATGTACAAAAAAATCTCTTATTCCGTGAAATGCGTTCCCGAAAATCTTTCCGCCGTTGTGTCCTTTCCCCATGAATCGTGTGCAATTCGCCCGTTGTGTCCTGATTTTTTTATGCCGCCCGTGCAAAGCTTAACTTTTGCCCGGCAAAAGCTTACCTTTTGCAGTGCAAAAGGTCATGAATCGGAGTGCAAAAGCCAAGCTTTTGAATCCCAATTAATATTCTTCTGATTATCAGCAGGTTGGGAGGCATGCCCCGGTTTCTGTTTTTGTCATCTTTTTTCGTGGCGGTGGTCGGATGGAAAGTTTGAAATCAAGCCCTTGTTTTCCCAAGCGGGGAAAGAAAAAACCGAACCCTCATGAAGGATTCGGTGGTGTGTGCGTGGAGTGGGTAGTGATGGATTCGAACCACCGAAGCAAGAAGCAGCAGATTTACAGTCTGCCCCATTTGGCCACTCTGGAAACTACCCGATGGGTGGGCGTTGACGGATTCGAACCGCCGACCCTCTGCTTGTAAGGCAGATGCTCTAAACCAGCTGAGCTAAACGCCCTTACTTTTTCAGTAAGCGGGTGCAAAAGTAATGTTTTTTTTTCGCACGTGCAAGTTTTTCTGCAACTTTTTCTGTCTTTTTTTCTTTTCTCGTTCAGCGGTTGTATTGCCACACCTGTTTGAGTCTTCGCAGGAAATGATAATAATAGAGCAGTCCGGCAGTGGTCAGTGCGAAGGGGAAGGCGAGCCAAATGCCGAGCAGTCCGGTTTCCATTCTGATGCCGAAGAGATAGCCCAGGGGCAATCCGATGACGAAGTAGGCGAGGAATGCCGTGTACATGAGTGGTTTCACGTGGGCGAGTCCGCGCAAGGCGTTTCCGTAGGTGCACTGCATGCCGTCGCCAAACTGATAGATGATGAGGGGGATGATGGTTTGCGCCACGAGGCGGCTCACGTCGGCGTCATCGGTGAAGATGGTTCCCAGACTGTCGCGCCATGCCATCACGGGCACCGACACGGCGAGTGCGATGAGCAGGATGAGATGGAAGCCTGCCGCCGCCGTCGCCTTCACGGCTTTGTAGTCGCGTTGTCCGGTGAAGTAGCTCACGCGAATTGCCACTGCTGCTCCCATGCCGTAATACACCATGTAGAAGAATTGCGAGATGGTGAGCATCACCTGGTGGGCGGCGAGCGATGTCGTGCCAATCCATCCCACCATGACGGAGCTAAGGCTGAACGCTGCCGTCTCCATTCCCATTTGCATGCTGAGTGGGAATCCTATCTTGCACAGACGGCGGATGTCGGCGCGGTTGATTGGCAGTTCGCCGAAGCCTTTTTTATACACTTTGTAGCGAGGCATGAAGAGGAAGACTGCCACGAAAGCCACTGCCATGACGATGCGCGAAATCATGGTGGAGAGCCCTGCGCCATAAAGTCCCAATTCGGGGAATCCCCATTTGCCGTAGATGAGTGCGTAGTTGCCCACGATGTTCAGCAGGTTGCCTCCGAGCAGAATCCACATGGGCGTTCGGGTGTCGGTGGTGCCGTCGGAGAGCTGTTTGAAGGTGTTGAACCATGTTACGAAAGGCAGCGAGAGGAGATTCACGATGAAATAGGGTCGCATCAGGGGCAGAAGCTCTTCAGGCTGTCCGAGTCGGTGGAGGTTCAGATAGAGCAGTGTCATCACGCCTACCAAAAAGAATGCCAACAAGGTGTTGCTCACGAGCGAGTTCTTCAACATTCCGCCTATCTTCCGGTTCTCTTCCCTTCCGTAGAGCGAGCCCACGATGGGGGTCAGTCCGTAGGCGAAGCCCATGGCAAAGATGAGCACGAGCACGAACATATTGTTTACGAACGCTGCCGCACCCAATTCCGCCGTACTGTGCCGACCTATCATGAGCGTGTCGGCAAAACCGAGCACGATGGTTCCGATTTGTCCGATGATGATGGGAACGCCCAATTGCGTCAGGGCGCGATAATGCGTGTAATAAGGCTTTATTTGCGTGAACATGCTTCGGTTTCTTTATTTTCTTTTCTCTTTCTCAAACTCCACGCAGACGTTCTCGTATCCCATGGATTTGAGCAGTTGGGTGAACTGTCTGCGTGCGTTCTCCCTCGCCACGTCGATGTTCTCCCTCGTCATGCAGCGTTGGAGCATTTTCCGATGAGCAATGTCGTAGAGCCGTTTCATGTCCTGTGGCGTCCATTTGCCTTTTTGAAAGAACGACTGGGAGCGTGCCTCGTCGATGAAATCCTGACTGAGCAGTCGGATGGGGGGCAGCGTGGCAACAATCACGCTGTCGTGTTCCACGCGAATCCATCCCTGTCGGGTCTCGCCGAGGTTGATGCCGAGCCGGAGAGTTCCGTAATAGATGCGCGCCAGCTCCGCATCGATGAAGAGACCGGGTTTTACGGAGTCCACCAGTTCTTCGTCGTCGATGGCAAGGAACTCCCATTCGCCCATGTCGCGAATGCTTTGGATTTGTTGCGGCGTGATGTCGATGCGGTTGTCCACCGTTATGCCCACGTGATTGCCGGTGTTCAGCCGGTGGCAGTAGTTGAGCAATCCGATGATTAGTGCGATGCCGATGACGAGGAGCAGTGCCGCTGCCTTGGCGTGTTGGCCGATGAACCGAAGCAGACTAATCATGGCTTGCCCCCTTTCTCTCTGTGGTTGTGGCATCGAGCAGCGAGGAGAGGTCGGCTCCGGTGAATTGTTTTCTGAAACTTATCGTGATGTCTTCCTCCCTATAGCCCATTGCCGTGAAGATGGGCAGGAGTTGTCGCGCCGCGCTCCGTCTTGCCTGTTCCATGATGCCCGTCCGCGGTAGGGCAGTGAGAATCTGACTTCTTCCCTGTCGCTCGTAGGCAGTCAGTTCCTCATCGGTGAAGTTGCGGCGAGTCAGTGCCACGTACTGCTTCACGCCATCGTGGTCTATCTTTGTCGCCGTAAGGGCGATGCGCGGGTCGGGCAGGGTAATGCTGAGCTTGCTTCCCTCGCGCCGGATGTTTGCCTCGCTGAAGCCGTCGAAGTCGATGTATGCCTTCAGTGTCGCACTGACGGGAATGGCGATGCGTCGTTCGCCAAGTGGCAAGTCAAGGCTGAAATCTTTTTGCAAGAGTTTTCCCGACACTTTCGCTTTGTCGTTGTGGGTGATAATTTTTCTGATGCGATATTCTGTGGTGTAGAGTCGCGAGCATTGTCTCACCTTCAGCACCATGAGGGGTATCGTGTCGATTGGCTCGGCTGCCGGTGTGGTGTCGCCGTGCTTGGAACAGGCGACGGCGAGCAGTGCCGTAAGCAGGAAGAGGATGATTTTTCTCATAAGCGTTGCTGAGTCTTGCCCCATTGTTCGCCACCTTTCTCTCTTGGCGCAGATGGGGATTTCGATGGCGCAAAGTTAGGAATTTCCCCCCGATTATGCAAGTCGGAAGGCGAGTTTTAGGACAAAAGCTCGTGTGGGATTGCAAACTTATAATTATAAATAACCCTAAAATCTTATCCAAAGAAGCTGTTTCGGAGTTTTATTTGTACATTTAATTAATTTCACTTTTCAAAGAAAGAAAAGCGAAAAAGTGGCTCGTTCCCTTTTTTTTCGTACATTTGTAGCCCGATAAACTCGCGGGAACGATTTCCGCGGGACAGACAAAACAAAAACGACAAGGAGACAATGAAATACATCATCATTCCCGACAGCGCGGAAATCCGCCGGCTGCCTTTCTATTTCGCCGTGGAAGAGTATGTGGCACGCACCTATACCGACGACGATTACTTCATGGTGTGGCAGGTAGAGCCCACCGTCATGCTCGGACGCAACCAACTCATCGCCAACGAAGTGGACACCGATTACTGCCGACGTGAGGGCGTGGACATCTTTCGCCGGAAGAGTGGCGGCGGTTGCATTTATGCCGACAGGGGCTGCTTGCAGTTTTCTTACATCTCCTTCGCAGAGAATGTCAGCTCGGCCTTCGTCGATTACATGAGGGGAGTGGCGGAAATGCTTCGCTCGCTGCACATCAACGCGCGTTTATCGGGCAGGAACGACATCCTCGTGGAGGGGAGAAAGGTGGCAGGCAGTGCTTTCTACCGGCTCAAGGGGCGCAGCGTGCTCCACAACTCACTCCTCTTCGACACACGTTTGGAACACCTCTCGAAGGCACTCACGCCCTCGGGTGAGAAGCTGCGGAGCAAGGGGGTGGCATCGGTGGCGCAACGCGTGACGAACATCGGACAATACACCGAACTCGGCATAACGGATTTCATCGCTTACGTGCGGAAATATATGTGTGGCAGCGAGGGGCGCACGCTCACCGAGGCAGACATGACTGCCATCGCCGCGATTGAGCGGGAACTGGCTTCCGATGAGTTCACTTATGGGAAAAACCCGAAATACACCGAGATACGCTCAAAACGGTTCCCGGAAGTGGGCACCATTCAGGCGCACATAGAATTGAAAAACAACAAGATAGTGAATATCAATCTCATGGGCGACTATTTCCTGCTGGGCGATCTCGACCGCGAACTGCTCGATGTGCTGCGCGGAACCGACTTCACTCGCGAGGCGGTGGCAAAACGACTTGAGGGCATCGAACTTGGGACTATCATCCGGGAACTGACCATCGACCGGTTCCTGCGGCTTCTCTTCGGCAGACCGCCTCACGTCATGAAGCCCGATTGGCTGAAGATCGACCTCCGCTCGAAACAGTCTTCGGGCGAAACGGCAGGCATCCTCGCGCGACATAAGATGAATACCATCTGCACCAGCGGACTTTGTCCCAACCGAACGGAATGTTGGATGGCACGCACTGCCACGATGATGATAGGCGGGGAGGTGTGTACGCGCAAATGTCGCTTCTGCAACACGCTCAGCGGACGACCCAAACCGCTCGACACGGAAGAGCCGCGCCACGTGGCAGAGACGGTGAAGGCACTCAAATTGCGCTATGCCGTCATCACATCGGTGGATAGAGACGACTTGCCCGACTATGGTGCCGACCACTGGGTGAGGACGGTGGAGGCGGTGCGCAACATGAACCCGGAAACGAAGATTGAACTGCTCATTCCCGATTTCATGGGGAACATGGAACTGCTGGGGAAGGTGCTGGAAACGCGACCGCACGTCTGCGGACACAACATGGAAACGGTGCGCCGACTGACGCCCTCTGTGCGCAGTGTGGCACAATACGACCGAAGTCTGGCGGTGCTGGCGGAGATAGCTCGCCGTGGAGTTCAGGCGAAGACGGGCTTCATGCTCGGACTTGGCGAGACCCACGAGGAACGCTTGCAAACCATGGAAGACATCCTTGCCGCGGGCTGTCGGCGGCTCACGCTCGGACAATATCTGCAACCCACTGCCAACCATCTGCCCGTTAGCGAATATGTTACTCCGGAGCAGTTTGCCGAATACAAGCGCATTGCTCTCGAAAAGGGTTTCCGCCACGTGGTCAGCGGTCCGCTCGTGCGCTCTTCTTATCATGCGGCGGAAACTGCCGAATGAGGGTGGCGCGCCAACCCATCGGACACTTGCTTTCCGAAGGGGCTGATGTTCGTCTCGGAGGGGTGGGGCAGCTCCTTCCGGGACATGAATAATTCCATTCCGATTGTTTCGGAATGGAATGTTCATGCGTCCCCGCCCCGTCTTTCTTTCCTTTGTCGCTGTCAGCGAATGGGGATGCCGTGCGTGTTTTTCACCACCGACACCACGAAGTTGCTGTGCAGATTTCCGATGCACTCGATGTTTCCCAACGTGTTGAGCATGAACTCTTGATAGTCGTTCATGTCCTTGGCATACACCTTGATTTGGAAGTCGTATTCGCCACTGGTTTCAAAACACTCCGTAATCATTTCGATGTCCTTTACGGCATCGGTGAATTTCTTGATGTTCGGCAGGGTGTGCTGCTTCAGTCTTACGTTGCAGAGCACGAGGATTCGGTTCCCCACCTTGTTGCCGTTCACCACCCCCATGTAATGCTCTATGTAGCCTTCGCGCTCCAATCGCTTTTGGCGTTCAAAGGTGGGAGAGGGCGACAGATGCACCTTCTCGGCAAGTTCTTTTACCGTGAGATGCGAGTCTTGCTGAAGTATGCGCAAGATTTGCAAATCGACGGCGTCTAAGTTTTCAGTCATTTCCATTCTGCCATAAGTTGAAAATTCAGAATATTATTTTTGATTATTCTCTATATGGGGGCAAATGTAGCATAATTTTCCGAAATACACAAAAAAGTTTGCTTATATAATATTTTTTGCCTACCTTTGCATTGCAATAATGATAATACGGTTAAAGTTTTTAAGGTAGAAGGTTAAAGTTAAAGGTATAAGTCTTAGTAATAAGATTGTGATTTTGGGTAATCATATTAGTACAACAATTAGCGATTTTGATTCCGATTAGACGTGATGTCCGGTCGGAATCTTTTTTGTTTGATGCCGACAATGTTTTTCTTCCGTTCATGCAAAGCTTAGCCATTGCTTTTTAAAAGCTTACCTTTTGCACTGCAAAAGGTCATGAATTGCAGTGCAAAAGGTAAGCTTTTAAATTCAGATTAATATTCCCCTGATTATCAGCAGATTGCGAAGTGCGTTTTTAAACCTGATTTCTTAGAGGAACGCTATGGTCAGACCTGCCATGACGATGCTGACCATCGACATGAGTTTGATGAGGATGTTCAGGCTCGGACCAGAGGTGTCCTTGAACGGGTCGCCCACGGTGTCGCCCACGACGGTGGCTTCGTGACATTCCGACCCCTTGCCGCCGAAGTTGCCTTCCTCAACGAGTTTCTTGGCGTTGTCCCATGCGCCGCCGGCGTTTGCCATGAAGACTGCCAACGTGAAGCCGGCAGCCAGTCCGCCAACGAGGAGTCCGAGCACGCCTGCCACACCGAGTATCAATCCCACGAGGATGGGGATGGCAATGGCAAGGATGCTGGGGAAGACCATCTCGCGCTGTGCGCTGCGAGTGGAAATCTCGACACATCTGCCATAATCGGGCGTGGCTTTGCCTTCGAGTATTCCGGTGATTTCGCGGAACTGTCGGCGCACCTCTTCCACCATGGCTTGTGCGGCACGTCCCACGGCGCCCATGGTCAGCCCGCAGAAGAGGAATGCTGCCATTGCACCTATGAATGCCCCAACGAGCACTTTCGGGTTCATGAGCGTTACTTCGAAGAACTGCATGAAGTCGGGCATGGTGGCTGTGGACGGATCGAAGGCGTTGCCTGCCCCGTCGATGAAGTGCTCGCCCTCGTTCATGGCGCGCACCATTGCCATTTTCACTTCTTCCACGTAGGAGGCGAGCAGTGCCAAGGCCGTGAGAGCCGCACTGCCTATGGCGAAGCCCTTGCCCGTGGCGGCGGTGGTGTTGCCCAGCGCGTCGAGCGCATCGGTGCGTTGGCGCACGTCCTCACCCAGTTCGCTCATTTCGGCGTTGCCCCCGGCATTGTCGGCGATGGGTCCGTAGGCATCGGTGGCAAGCGTGATGCCGAGCGTGGAGAGCATTCCCACGGCTGCAATGCCGATTCCATAGAGTCCGCGGCTGATGGCATCGGAACTCATGTCCATGTCGAAGCCGTTGGCGCAGAGATAACTCATCATGATGGCAACAGAGATGGTGATGACGGGGATGCAGGTGGATATCATTCCCGTGCCCAAACCCTTGATAATCACTGTGGCGGCTCCCGTCGTGCCGGCTTCGGCGATGTGTCGGGTGGGCGAATAGGTGTGCGAGGTGTAGTATTCGGTTGCCTGTCCGATGATGACACCGGCGACAAGTCCCGTCAGTACGGAGAAGGAGATGCCCACCCAGTTATCGAGTCTGAGCAGATAGAGAATGCCAAACGATGCCACTGCCACGAGGACGGCACTGACGTTCGTGCCCAATCCGAGCGCGCGGAGCAGGTCTTTCATCGTGGCCCCATCCTTGGTGCGCACGAGGAAGATGCCCAGCAGCGAGAGAAAGATGCCCACGGCGGCAATAATCATCGGGGCAATGACTGCCCTCAGCTGCATGTCGCCGTTCATGGCGAACGCCGTTGCGCCGAGTGCGGCCGTGGAGAGGATGCTGCCACAATAACTTTCGTAGAGGTCGGCACCCATTCCCGCTACGTCGCCCACGTTGTCGCCCACGTTGTCGGCAATGGTAGCAGGGTTGCGCGGGTCGTCTTCGGGGATGTGAGCTTCCACCTTTCCCACGAGGTCGGCTCCCACATCGGCAGCCTTGGTATAGATACCTCCGCCCACACGTGCGAAGAGTGCTTGCGTGGATGCACCCATTCCGAAAGTGAGCATGGTGGTGGTGATGGTGGTGAGCGCCATCGCGCTGCCCTCATATACATAGGAGAGGAGAAGGAACCAAAAGGCAATGTCGAGCAGTCCCAACCCGACTACCACCAGCCCCATGACGGCACCACTGCGAAAGGCAATTTTCAGTCCGTGGTTCAGTCCGTGGCGCACGGCGTTGGCAGTGCGTGCCGAAGCGTAGGTGGCGGTTTTCATGCCAAAGAAGCCCGCCAAGCCCGAAAAGAGACCGCCCGTGAGGAATGCCACCGGCACCCAAGGGTTCTGCACCTTCAGCACGAAAGCCATGATGGCAAAGACCACTACCATGACGGCAAAGACCATTGCCACCACCTTGTATTGCTGTTTGAGGTAGGCCATGGCACCTTTTCGCACGTGTTCGGCTATCTCTATCATTTTCGGGGTTCCCTCCTTCTCTTTTATCATGGCAGAGAAGAAATACCATGCCATTGCCAATGCTATCACCGAGGCAATCGGTACGAGCCAAAATACTACAGGAATGTTCATAAGCTGCGGATGTTTAGGTTCAACAATTCGGGGCTTCCCACCGCTATATGAGGGCGCGACCCACTCTTTGGCGAATGTTACGATAGTGTAACAATTCTTGACAAATGTACTGATAAAAATGATAAATCAACAATTTTCAAACGATTTTAACATAAAAAACAGATAATATCGCAATCCCAACACCATTTTTTACCCGTATTCAACGCGAAAAAACAGACCGGCGGATGAACAGCCTGCTTTTTTCATGTTCCGTCGGAAAACTTTCCGAAATGTTTGCGCAATCTGAAAAATATCTTTAACTTTGCGGATAAGTAAAAGGTAGAACATCATAAAGCAATAAATCATGAAAGTAGTAAACACAACTAATGCACCCGCAGCCATCGGTCCTTACAGTCAGGCGATAGAGGCAAACGGATTGGTAATCACTTCGGGACAACTCCCCATCGACCCTGCCACTGGTCAGTTCGCTCCGGGTGGCATCAAGGAACAAACCCGCCAATCGCTGCTCAACGCGCAGGCAGTGCTCAAAGAAGCCGGCATCGACCTGTCGCACGTGATGAAGACAACCGTCTTCCTTGCCGACATGGAAGACTTCGCGGCAATGAACGAAGTCTATGCCGAATTTTTCAAAGAGCCGTTCCCGGCACGTTCCGCCATCTCGGTGAAGCGGCTGCCCAAGGACGCGTTGGTGGAAGTGGAGTGCATCGCAGTGAAATAAACTTCAAATTAATCATTCTTCATGGTGGGAGTGCTTCTTCGCGGAGTGCTCCCACTTTTTGCCTTCAGAAGCGCGAAGCATCGAGCCGCGAAACATCAAGCCGCGAAGCCGTCGAAGAACGCCATAAGCCCTTGGTTGCATGACACATCATCCCATCCGATAACGGAAAAGCCGGCAGACTGTAAAAAAAATATTTTCCGAAATTGTTATGTTTTGCGAAAAGAAACTGAGGGAAAGAAAAGCCAATAGCAAGTTGGCGGAGTATATCCGTAACGGCAAGATAGTCAGTGGAAGCAACACAGAAACAACAGCCATAGCCTCAGTGGAGTATATAATTAAACCAGTTTATCCTCCAATCACATATTCAAATTCATCAAAATACTCATATCCTAATTCTTTTAAGACTTGACGACTGTGTTTCCTATCCTCTTCGGTGTTGAACTTTGGTATGAAGGGGAGGCGGAGAATGATTTTGTCTTTATGCTTTGCATGAGTGTAGAGCCAAACAAGATTGTCGATAACTTGTTTGTTGGTCTTGCCTGTATAGGCTTGGTAGATAACGGGATCCATATCCTTAATGTCGATGATAAAGGAATCAATGTATGGAGTGACTTCCTCCAAGTTATGGCGAGGCGCGTTTAGACTCGTCTCCATCGTAAATTGCCATTCATTTGGGCATTGCTCACAAAATTCCTTTATAAATGAACTCCGCAGAAGTGGTTCGCCTCCGCCAAAGCAGATGCCTCCTCCTGTCGCCAAGAAGTAAAGATTGTCCATCTCCACATTCTGCATTAAGAGTTCTGTATCCATTTCCTGCCATACGCCGTCAGCATCATGACACTGTGGATTGAGGCAGTATTTACAACGAAGCGGGCAACCGTGGAATGCCACGAGCGTAGTTACCCCTTCACCGTCTATTGAAAGGCGGTGGCGGTCTATACAGATGAGCGGAGCGGTATTCATATTATTCAATTCTGAAATTGACAGGAATAGTATATTTTGATTTCACGGCTTTGCCGTTCTGCTTGGCAGGATTCCACTTCGGCATACTTTTCACCACTCGAATGGCTTCCTTGTCTAACTTTGGTGTGATGCTGCGCATTACCTTGATGTCGCTCAGACTTCCATCCTCATTGACGGTGAATCCAACGATGACTCTGCCTGTTGCTGCACCTTCTTGACATTCTTTTGGATAGCGGACGTTATCCTTAATGTATTGCATCAATGCAACAGAACCACCAGGGAATGAGGCCATTTCCTCGATTGCTTCACCAAATAGCTTGCTGCTCTCGGTAGAGTCGGAGTTAACGGCGGGTTGGATGATAGCGGTCTTGCCTAGTTTGGACTTCTTTTCTTGTCGTGATTTCTTGGAGGACTTGTCCTTCTTGACGATGGGATATGCTACTTCAACAGGGACTATTCCTGCCACCATCTCTCCTAAGTAACGCTCATCTTCTGCCAAAGTGATGATGTTTAACTTTTCTTGGCTCATTTCCGTAAGTTTGATGGCTCTATTTTGCATGCCAACGTATTCAACGCTTATAGTGTCGTTAGGTGATACTTCAAGAGTGAAGTTTCCTTTCCTGTTAGAAATAGTCTTTTTACCTGAAAGTTTGGCGATGATATAGGCTCCGACAATCGGCTCTTCATCTTCATCGTCAATGACATGCCCTTGGACGAAAAGTACTCCTTTCTTGTTTAGTGCTTCTTTTTCTTGGAGCAAGGTTGAATCATCGGCTGTGTATTCTCGGAAGCGGATAGGGATGATCTTTTCTGGCGTGGAGGATGTTGAGGACGTTGATGTCGCGGCTGTGGAAGATGTTAGAGTAAAACTATTGTATCCCTTCTGCGTGGAGCAAGATGTGGCGGATGTGGCAAGGGCGGTGATTCCCAAAGCCACTCCTGCAACCTTGATGGTCTTTCCTGCCATCTGTCGAAGTCTCAGTTCATACTCTAAGTCCTTCACATCTTGCTCGCATTTAGGGCACGTGCCCTTACATTCACCCTTGAAATGACATTCTTCGGGTGAATAGTCTATCTTATTGGCATCTGCTATTTGTTTGCGGATAGCTTTGAGAGTGTTGCAAATGTTACGTCCTCTTGTTGCCATAATTTATTTCCTTTCTTGTTTTGCTTTCTTAACATGTTTGTTCTTTTTAATAATAGGAGTAGTTTCTTTGGGATAAGGAGCGATACCAGCAATCACTTCTCCTAAAATATGTGCCGTTAAAGTAACAATATTGAGCTTGTCTTGGCTCATTTCCGAAAGTTTGATTACTCGGTCTTGAAAGCCAATGTATTTTACAGTTATCATATCCCCTTGCTTTACTTCAAGGGTAAAATTCCCATCAATGTCAGACAACGTTTGCTTTCTTGAAAGCTTAGAAGTGATAATGGCTCCGATGATAGGATTTTTCTCATCGTCAATAACATGCCCTTGTACAAATAACACTCCCTTTTTGCCAAGTTCTTCTTTTTCTTTAAGTAAAATGGTATCATTGGAAGTATAATCTTGATAGCTGATAGGAATAACTTTTTCTGGCATGGATGATTCCATGTCATATTTTACCTTTTGTGTGGCACAAGATGTGGTGGATGTAGCAAGGGTGGTTATTCCCAATGCTATTCCAGCAACCTTGATAGCCTTTCCTGCCATCTGTCGAAGTCTCAGTTCATACTCTAAGTCCTTCACATCTTGCTCGCATTTAGGACAAGTACCCTTACATTCGCCCTTGAAATGACATTCTTCGGGTGAATATTTTATCTCATTGGCATCCGCTATTTGCTTGCGGATGGCTTTAAGAATATTACAGATGTTGCGTCCTCTTGTCATAGTTATTTTCTTTTATGCTTATGTCCTTTTTTGATAACAACAATTTCACCCATGAGTCCTCCACTTTCTGTCAAAGTGATGACATTGAGTTTTTCGAAATTCATTTCAGAGAGTTTGATGATTCTGTCTTGCATACCAATGAACTTTATGGTGATTGTATCTTTTGGCTTCACTTCAATGGTGAAGTTTCCATCAATGTCTGCTCCCGTTTTCTTTCCAGAAAGTTTAGCTGTGATGAAGGCACCAACAATCGGTTCTTTTGTGTTTTCGTCAATGATATGCCCTTGAACAAAAAGAACTCCTTTCTTACTCAATGTTTCTTTTTCTTTTAATAGGATAGAATCTTTGGCTGTGTATTCTTGGAAGCGAATCGGAATAACTTTCTTTGGCAGTGCGGGCGTGGAGTTATAGTATCCTTTTTGTATAGAGCAGGAAGTAAAAGATGCAGAAAGAGCAGTCATTCCCAATGCCACTCCTGCGACCTTTATAGCCTTCCCTGCTTTCTGCCTAAGTCGCAACTCATGTTCCAACACTCTAACATCTTTCTCGCATTTCGGGCAAGTTCCCTTGCATTCACCTGTGAAGTGACATTCGTCTGGTGAATAGTTAATCCCATTGGCATCCGCTATTTGTTTGCGAATAACCTTGAGAGTATCGCAGATGTTGCGTCCTTTGGTTTTCATAAATTGATGTTTTTAGGTGTTCAACATTCCTTTTATTTTCAAAATGAGTATATATTGCTCCTTAGTTATAATTCATAATTCTGTTTTCAAAAGTACGAAAAACAATCCACAAACAAGAATGTTTTGCTTTGTATTGTAAGAATGGGGACGACATTTAATATTTCTCTTGTTTTTAATGCCGTATATGAAAATTATATGTGTTTCGATTAGATATTGTGTTGTTGCATTTGTGACATTTCTTCGACCATAATTTAATAATCTATAAAAACAAAGCAAAAGATGTTGCTTCGCAGATTTTAAATTTATCTTTGCAGTCGTAAAGAGTTGTTTGACAAGCAAGGCAAACTTATGTAGAATATAGAAGTTAAAACTATTGCCAAGTCATTACCTCTATTGAGGAGGAACACTCATAAATCGCTCATTTTAAGCTGTTCAGCAGATTTTAGTAGAATTTTATCAAAAAATAACGCCTGAAAGTGACTGCACGAAGTTTGGTTAAAGAATGTAAATTAGCGTTGTTTTAAGGAGTTGATTTTGGAACAGACACTCTGCACATGGTCAAGTCCATATAACATTGAACGAGAATCTATTCCCATCCAAGAGAATAAAGTCTGAATTTTTTGATATTCATTGACGATATAACTTGTGTCTATTTCGGAAGCATGAAGTCTGAAACAGATAGGTTCATGGTGCGCTATTCTGTTTCTCAGACTATTCACCTTGTCAAGTTCATTGAATATGTAGGCATTGCTGTATTGAGCAGCAGCCGATGAACGAGGTTTATTTGGGAATGCCCTTAACAGACATTGCCCTGTCGCACGATACTGTAGAGAGGAGTACATATACTTCCATACTCCGAATTCCATTTCGGCTATCAGCTTGGAATGAGAATAAATACCTTGTCTATTCAAACGATTGTATGCCTTTTCTATGATTTTTCTTGTTTCATTCATGCGCCCATTAGAAAATATTCCATTGGCTTGAACAGAATCTTTCAGCCAATTCATTCCTAATGTCGGTACCAAAAGGCTATCTATAGCATTGCGCAAAGCCACTTCAAAGCAGCTAACTATCGTGAACATCTCTTGCGACAAGCGCAAGTTGTAGCGATACAAAGCCATAGCCTTGCGAGTATCACCATTCGCTGCATCCTTTATATCTCTGTATTCGTTTGGCAGACAAGATTCTTTCGAATTCTAAATATTCCATAAAAATGGTTCGTTTACTTGGTTGTAACAAGAAAAAAAGCTATCTTTGTAGCGTTGATTCCCGGTAGCCTCTGATTCGTCAAGCTATCGGGTCTTGTTTTTTATATGATTCTTACCCACAAAAATACATCTTTTTCTGCAATTACGATTATGCCACATTATATAATTACAGAAAATTAACCGTAAAAAGTTGATAAAACCATTGTATTTTTACAACCCAAAAAGAGTTGTTTGACAGCAAACGTGTGAAGATTGCAGAAATTGGAACTATTGTCAAATCATTACCTCTGTTGAGATGAAACGCTCATGAATAGTTCATTTTAAACTATTCAGCAGAATTTAGCGCAATTTTTATCAGAAAATTTATACGTTTTCGTTTTTTTTATATAAATTTGCAAGTGGAAATTATAACTATTACAATGGCGAAAGTATTTTAAATATGAATAAATCCGGCTTTTTTTATCGGGCTTTTGACTTGTATTACGACGGCTTCAGAAACATGACGTTGGGCAAGACACTTTGGGCGGTAATCCTCATCAAGCTCTTCATCATGTTCTTCATTCTCAAATTGTTCTTCTTTCCCAACATCATCAAACAGCGATCGGAGAAAGGACATGAAGACAAGTTTGTGGCAACCGAGGTGTTGGGGCGCGAATAATCGCAACCCACGGGCAAATCGAATTGCGAGTTTCGTAAATCATTGCGGCAAGAAGAAAAGAAAAATCTAACAGTTACATATTAATATTTACAACATGGAAAATTTATTATTAACCATTGATCCCGGAGTAGTCGACTGGTCGCGCGCCCAGTTTGCCCTCACAGCCATCTATCACTGGCTGTTCGTGCCACTGACGCTCGGACTTGCCGTCATCATGGGCATCGTGGAAACGTGCTACTACCGTACGCGGAAAGAGTTTTGGCGTTCTGCCGCCAAATTCTGGCAGACGTTGTTTGGAATTAATTTTGCCATGGGTGTTGCCACGGGTATCATCCTCGAATTCGAGTTTGGTACCAACTGGAGCAATTACTCTTGGTTTGTGGGCGACATCTTCGGCGCACCACTTGCCATCGAGGGCGTTGTGGCTTTCTTCATGGAGTCCACCTTCGTGGCAGTGATGTTCTTCGGTTGGAAAAAAGTGTCGGCAGGCTTCCATCTTGCCGCCACATGGCTCACCGGTCTGGGTGCCACCATCTCGGCATGGTGGATTCTCGTTGCCAACTCTTGGATGCAATATCCCATCGGTTGCGAGTTCAATCCCGAGACGATGCGCAACGAGATGAACTCCTTTGCAGATGTGGCATTAAGCCCGTTTGCCGTGGATAAGTTCTTCCACACCGTTACCTCCTCATGGATTATCGGAGCAGTGTTCACCATTGCCGTTTGCTGTTGGTATCTCATGAAGAAACGCCACACGGAATTGGCATTGCAAAGCATGAAGATAGGTGCCATCGTGGGTATCGTGGCCGCAGTGTTGGCAGCACTCACTGGGCACAACTCGGCTTACATGGTGGCACAAACACAACCCATGAAGCTCGCCTCCATGGAAGCATTGTACAACGGTGGCAACTCGCAGTCGCTCACGCTCATGGCAATGGTAAACCCATTCAAGCAGCCCGACTATGCCACAACCGACGAACCGGCAGGACGCATTGCCATCCCCAACCTGCTCTCATTGCTTGCCACACGCGACGCCAAAGGATATGTGCCGGGCGTGAACGACATCATAAAGGGCTACACCAAAGCCGATGGAAGCAAAGAACCATCGGTGGCAGAAAAGATGGAACGAGGCAAAAAAGCCATCGCCGCACTGAAAGCCTATCGTGAAGGAGAGAAAACACCCGAAAACCTGCACGCCTTGGAAGAAAACATGAAATACTTTGGCTACGGCTACGTGAAGAACCCCGACCAAATCGTTCCATTCATCCCCGTGAACTTCTGGGCATTCCGCATCATGGTCGGACTGGGAATGCTCTTCATACTCGGATTTGCCATCATTCTCTTCTACCTTTACAAGAAAGACATCACGCGTCCGCGCTGGATTCACGTCTTCGGCATCCTCCTCTTCCCATTGGCATACATCGCCAGTCAGAGCGGATGGCTCGTGGCAGAGTTCGGACGTCAGCCATGGACCATTCAGGACATGCTCCCCACATGGGCTGCCGTGAGCGACATCAGCAGTAGCGGCGTTGCCCTGACCTTCTTCATCTTCCTCATCCTCTTCACGGCGATGTTGGCAGTGGAAATCAGTATTATGTGTAAACAAATCAAGAAAGGACCGGCACTATGACATACGACTTTTTGCAACATTATTGGTGGTTCCTCATTGCCGTGTTAGGCGGCTTTCTGGTGTTCCTGATGTTCGTTCAGGGAGCCAACTCCATGATTTTCCGGTTGGGGAAGGACGAGGAGGAACGTCGTCTTCTCATCAATTCCACCGGACGTAAGTGGGAATTTACTTTCACCACGCTCGTTACCTTCGGAGGAGCTTTCTTCGCCTCCTTCCCGCTGTTCTATAGCACCAGCTTCGGAAGTGCCTACTGGGTGTGGCTCGCCATCCTCTTCACGTTCATCATACAGGCAGTGAGCTACGAGTTTCAAAACAAAGCGGGAAACCTCCTCGGCGTAAAGACATTCCAAGTGTGTCTCGTCATCAACGGACTGCTCGGACCACTGCTCATCGGAGGCGCGGTGGCAACCTTCTTCACGGGCTCTAACTTCATCGTGGAAAAAAGCAACATCGTAAGCGATATGCAACCCGTCATCTCACAATGGGCAAACGCATCGCGCGGACTCGATGTGTTGCTCAATCCATGGGTGGTCATCTTCGGATTGGCAGTGGTGTTCCTCGCACGCATCCTCGGAACACTCTATATTAATAATAATGTGAACGATACGCACATTCGCGCGCGCATCAATCGCCACCTCATCGGAAACACCGTGCTGTTCCTAATCTGCTTCCTCGCCTTCCTTGCAAAAACCTTGTTGGGCGACGGATTTGCCGTTGCCACAGACGGAACCATCGTCATGGAACCAATGAAGTATCTCAACAACCTCATTGCACTTTGGCCACTTGCCATCGTCTTCCTTGTCGGAGTGCTGCTGCTGCTCTACGGCATCATTCTAACCCTGCTCCGACCGAACTACATCAAGGGAATCTGGCCGGCAGGCATCGGAGTGATACTCGTCGTAATAGTCCTCTTCCTCATCGTGGGATGGAACAACACAGCTTACTACCCATCCACTGCCGATTTGCAAAGTTCGCTCACCATAGCCAACAGCTGTTCGAGCGAGTTCACCCTCACCACGATGTTCTATGCAAGTCTTGCAATACCCTTCGTCCTCGCATACATCTTCTATGCATGGCGAAGCATAGACTCCAAGAAGATAGACCGGGAAGAACTCAAGAACGATGACCATGCTTATTAACCATCCGACATCAAGGTTGATAAGATAAAACATTCACGATATCCGGCGGAAACAAACTTCCGCCGGATATTGTTATCCCTCCACTGACATTTCTTTTTATTTTTTCGCAACACCTGCATAAAAACAAATAAGGAGGAAACCTTTTCGCGGCTGCCTCCTTAAAGAATACAATCTTAAACAAAAACTATAGAGAGTCCTATAAAAAAATACTCCCTTTCAAAAACACTTACGCGGATCTCGATAATCTCACATCATCGTCCCGACGACTTCGGAAAGCAAACCGGTTGTCACAACCATTTGCCACCGCGGGCACGCCGGTATCCTTGAAAAGACAATATGCAAACATCTAAATTCAACCTTAAACCTAATAAAAAACTATAATCTCGATGCCATTCCTTGCCTCTTTGAGCTTCATCCGGTCCACCGACCTTCATGGCATGACACCTCTTTGCATTTCCTTTATACCTTTATACGCCGCAAAGGTAACGACCCCCGGTTTCAATGCTATGAACAGCATTTTAAAAAAACATGAAAAAGCCTCCCAGCCCTTTCGGAAAGCCCGGACAACACCTCACGACAGCAACGCCGGAAGCTCCGCAATCCCCCTTAGCGTCCACAACCGCTCATGGGCGTACTCTCGCGTAACCTCATGTTGCCACTCCGTGTGAAAAGGAATGTGAACCGCACTGCCACCCACCTGCAACGCAGGCTCCACATCGGAACGGAACGAATTGCCCACCATCAGCAACTCATCGGTTTCGCAGCCAAATCGAGCACACAACTGCCGATAAGTTTCGGGCGTCTTGTCGGAAACAATCACCACATCATCGAAAAAATCCCGAAGACCGGAACGATGCAACTTGTTCTCTTGGTCGAGCAACTCGCCCTTGGTGAACACCACCATCTTCCAACAACCCTGTTCGCGCAACCAATGCAGCGTAGCCCTTACACCCGGCAACGGACTGCCGGGAAGCTCGAGAAGCGTCTTCCCAAGTGCCACGATTCTGCCGATGTCGCCTCCCGTAATCCTGCCACCCGACATCGCTACGGCATTCTCTATCAGCGAGATGATGAACGCCTTGCAGCCATAACCCAACAACGCCATGTTATCAGTCTCAACGGCAAACAACGATTCCGACACCTCCGACTCGCTCCCATAATCGGACAAGATTCGTGCGTACTCTCGTTCCACGATGGCGAAGTGCGACTGGCAATCCCATAGCGTGTCGTCGGCATCGAAAGCCAACAGCCCGATGTTTTCTTTCAAATCTCTCATAACCTTTCTCCTTCAAGTGAGGCAGAGACGAAACAGCGGTGAAACAACCCCCCCGCTCAGTCCATCCCTCGTTTTTACTTGCAAAAATAACTTTTTTCCCCGACAATCCCTCCGTATCCCCCCAAAAACTTGCTTTCTTTCACGGGCTTGACACAATCCGACCACCAACAACTTATGCCCCCAGTCTTAAATCTTCAGTATTTTTCCATTCCGCAATATGGCAAATCCATTCCACCATTACATTCTTTCATTGTGAACCGGTGGGAATCCATTCCACCGCAGGAGGCAAACTCTGTGTTGGTCCGCCCACGGAATATATGGATAAAAAAAGTAAAAAAAATTCTGTTTTTTCTTTGCTGTTTTAAAAATTGGTCGTACCTTTGCAACGAATAGTTATTTAAGGTAGCTTATTACCCACCGTTGATTGAGCGTGGATATGGCTTTGAAACAGTTTACTGTAATCTTTTGAGTAATAAAAAAATATGAACCGTGTGATTGTCAGAATGGGCAAAAATGGGAATGTATTGCAGAAAAAATATAATTTATTTTCTGCAAATTTTAACACGTTTTATTTGCTCGTCTCAAAATATTTATTAACACACACACACACACACACTATATATATAGGCTTTTTACCCAAAGTCTGTTTTTCACATTCTTGCTATGGATGCGCATCGTTGCGCACATCCTCATGAACACACGGGAGAAATGTTCTCTCATGTGCAATGCGGTGTGTTCGTATGTGTCCTTGCGTGCCAAACATTATGGACTGCAGATGCGATTTGGTGTATTGTTTATTTAATCATCTAACTAATAAATTTTAATTTAAAGAAAAAGATTATGAAAAAAAGACCTTACATTATGCCGGAAACCGACATTGTAGAAATGAAATCCGAAGCAATGCTTGCCGGTGTGTCAGGAGGAAAGAAAGACCCAAATGATGATGGCATGGATATCCTTGCCAAACCCATCGACATTGAGATTGGAGAGGAATTTGATGATGAAGACAGAAATTCCACAAATTTTTAAGTTTTTAACCAAATAAAAAAATCAGACATGAAAAGAAAGAATATATCGGTTCTGCTGTGCGGAGCCATTGCATTGCTCGGCATGTCGGCTTGTAGCGATGACATGAATGAGCCAAACGGAACGAAAGACAACGCCGGACAAGCTTTGGTTTACAAACTCAACGTGGCGGCTACCACTCGCAATGAAGGTACGAAAGCCTTAACGCTCGATGAGAAAAGTCACATCCATACGGCGTGGAAACCCGGAGACAAAATGTTTGTATATAACTGCAGTGATAATAACAAAAGCACCGAAAAGCAATACAGCACCGTCGTTACACAAGACGACGGAGGAACCACAGCTTCGTTCACGGGATCAATCAAGAGCAAAAACGCCATGCAGGAAAGCGACGTGTTGGGCTTCTTCTATCCCGGTGCAGCCATAGAACAACAAGACAATGTGGCAGCAGGAGAACTTACACAGGAACAAGTAAAAGTGAATGGCAGCACCCAAGTTATAGACTACTATAAGAACTCGGAAGCTGTCAAAGACCAAGTGTTGCTCAATCTTTCACAGCAAGATGGAACTTTGGAGACCATCGACAAAAAGTATGATTACTGCTGGGGTAAAACCAATCCCATGGACATAACGGGAGATGCAGCGAACGGCTACACCTGTCGCGCAAAAGTAGATCTACACCGCATGGTGGCTTTTTGGGGACTGCAGTTCAACGGTGGCAAGGAAGGAACTCCTCTTACAAGCATCGAGCAAATCAATATTAATGGACCGAAATCGACAGACGTACTCAACCTCAAAGATGGAAAATTAATCGGAAATGACCAAAACAAAGCCTTCTCCATCAACATCAGCAACAACGGTAATTACATTAAACTGACCAATGGCTTTATCTGGGTGGCACTACTTCCCGGAGAAACCCACAGAGTAACCATTACGCTCAAAACAACGGACGGAAAGGTGTACTCAAAAACCGTAAACAAAACATTCAAGGAAAATACAACCTATCGCTCCAGAATTACGAACATGAACGAGGTAACAGCCGAACCATATGTTGAAGTGTGCGGCACAAAATGGGCAACGGGTAACTTCATCCGCTATGTCGATCCCGACAATTCCTCCAATGTCTATTGGGGCGTGGCTCCTGCACAATGGTGGATTAGCCATTATGGTGAAAACCCCACAGAGGCAAACTATCTGCCCGCTGCCGGAGATAATAAAGAACCAATACGATCTAAAGAACTCGGATCACAACACTGGTATGCCGACAAAGCAATAGGCGATGACGGATCTGGAAGATGGGGCATCACGCAGAACGACCTCGACCTGTTCACATGGGGCGCCATCAAAGATGTCTTAGACTTTCCTCTAATTGGAAACTACCTCGGAAACGCGGGACTGGCTGCTACTTCATGGCCCAAGGAAGATAGAGGAAATTTGGCCAAGAAATGGTTTGAAAAAACCAATGCTTATGGAACTCTCACCACAGACCCGGCAAAAGCCAATTACGGCGACATCGTTTGGTATTACACGCATGATGCAAGCCACAACCACCATTACCGCTATCCCACATTGGATGAAATGAAGGCGCTGCAGTATGCAAAAACCATCGTGCCGGCTTACTGCTATACCGACAAGGGAAACAAGGTGTACGGCGCATATTTCTCTGATGCGGATGCCTTACCGAACCCATCCGGAACAAAAAATATAAATGCCTTCCCGACAGGTCGCAACAATCTGTGGAAATATGAAAATGTAACGGGACTTGTCCTCGCCAACAAGGGCTTGTTCCTCCCCATCACGGGATTTAGAAGCGCAAGAGCAACGAAGGTGGTGTATCGCTATGTGGACAATGTAAGCACATTCTATTCTGCCTATTTAACTTCACAAGAAACAGCAGTGTCAACGATAAATGCTTTCTTCTTCGGTTCCAACGAATGGAATCCGAAAGGCGCACCCCAGAAACAGCAAGGAAACCCCATCCGTCCGGTGTGGGATTCAGGCAATGCGACAGCTCCGATAGACGCAAGCAAATTCGCACCATTCAACAAGATCGTTACAACTTTTGGAGCACGAAAATATTAATGGCATGACAATCAATAAAGTTTAGGCACCAAGCAGCCTGATCTGTTCAGGGGCGCAGCATTTGTATCCGCTACAAGTGCTGCGCCTTGTTTTTGTTCCTCACGACATTCCGCATCGCCACGAAATAACATGACAAAAAACAAACATCAATATACATTTTATAACCAATTGATAATCAGGATAATATTAACCGTAATTTAAAAGCTGGGCTTTTGCACTCCGATTCATGACCTTTTGCATTGCAAAAGCTTACCTTTTGGAAAGCAAAAGCTAAGCTCCGCACGAACAGAAAGAAAATCATACCGAAGCACTGTCATATTTCTTTACGTTCCCCTACAATCAGGTGGTGCGCTTTCTCCACATCACCGAGAGGGAAACAACGACACAAACCCTGTTGCAGGAACTTATCCATCTGACAAAAGAACTCATCGCCCTACAAGAGAAGACGGTGAGTTTAACCATTGACTTTCGGGAGAGATAAAGAATGTGCGATGAGATTATATTCCCCCAAGCATTTTTTGCAGCAGATTACCCGATGTTCGAGTTATCTGGAAATCCACCGTTTGGTTTTCTACAGTTTTTATGTCGGCTGACTTGAAACGGCATAGTGCTTCCTGGCGCTCCAATGTGTCACGGACGGAAGAAAGGTCTTGTATCTGTCCTACAAACGTTCTATATGGAGATTGCAGACAAATTATTTGTCCATTCACTTTGTCTGGGCGTTTGTTCTCAAACTTCAATAAGATGGTTATATCCGTACTGTCCGCCGGTGTTGCGGTTGTTGCTCCGTGTACGGTAGCCGTTCCCGAATACACCTGCTTATAGGGCAGGAAATAGGCTACGGCTAACAGACAAAGCAAAACAGCTCCTATGGCAGTAATACCATAACGAACGAGAGATGAGGGTATCTGCCCCACGATGCTGCGTACTTTCTCGCTGCGAAGTTCAAAACTCCGTTCCTGTTTCTTTTCCTGGTCTTCCATATCAGTTACCCAATTCTAATTGATTCTTTACTAAGGCAAAATATTTACCACGTTTAGCAGTCAGTTCCTCATGTGTACCTACCTCTACAATTTTACCTTCATCCAAAACTACAATTTGGTCGGCATCGCGAACAGTGGAAAGGCGGTGTGCCACTACTACAACTGTTTTTCCCTTGTAGAACTCCGAGAGGTTTTCTGTAATGGCTCGTTCATTGTTGGCATCGAGTGCATTGGTCGCTTCATCCAGAAAGACAAACATTGGATTCTTATAAACTACCCTTGCTATCAAAATGCGTTGTCGTTGTCCCTGACTGATGCCCTGTCCGTCCTGTCCTATCATCGTGTTGTAAGCCAAAGGCAGGGCTTCGATGTAGTCTGCGATGTTTGCCACACGGGCAGCATGGCGGATGCGTTCGATGTCTGGCTCATCGTCTGGTATGGCAATATTCCTCGCAATGGTATCGGAGAACAGATAGCCCTCCTGCATGACCGCACCGCATTGGCTTCTCCACCAACCAAGATTGTATTCATTCAGATTGGCATTGCCCATTTCTATACTTCCATTCAGTGGCTCATAGAATCCCAAAAGGAGTTTTACGAGTGTGGTCTTTCCGCTTCCGCTTGCCCCAACGATTGCCGTTACCTTACCGTTGGGAATAGAAAGATTGATATTCGACAGAATATTTTTCGGACTGTAGATGTCGTATTTAAAGGAAAGGTCTTTTATCATGAGGGAATGTCCTCCTGTAGTTTCGTCCGTATAGGTGGTATGTGTCCGTTCGGCATTCTCCTCATTGGTCTCGGTATGTATTTCGTTCATGCGATCAAGGCTGATGCTCACGTCCTGCCATGAGTAGATAAATTGAATAAGTTGTTCCACAGGGCTGTTGAGCTGTCCGATAATATACTGTACTGCCAGCATCATACCGAGCGTCATGTTTCCATGTATCACGGCTGTGGCAGCAAGAACGGTAATCAAGATATTCTTTACCTCGTTGATAGTGATGCTTCCTGACTGTTGTACTTGCTGAAGATTGAGTGATTGCAGATTGACCTTGAAAAGGTCGGCTTGCACATCCTCCCATTCCCATCGTTTGCGCTGCTCACATCCCTGCAGCTTGATTTCCTGCATACCGCTTATGAGTTGGTAGCTGACGTTGCGGTTGCGTCCTGCCTGCTCGAAATACTTATAGTCAAGTTGTCTGCGCTTTTTGAGGAAGAGTATAATCCAGCCTGCGTAAAGCGATGTTCCCATGAGGAAGACAAAGAAGATGCCGAGATTATAGACTGCAAGGACGACACCGAAGACAAGGAAGGTGAAGAACGAGAATAGCAGGCTCAGACTGCTTGAGGTGAGGAACTGCTCCACACGTCGATGGTCTTCAATGCGTTGCAAGAGGTCGCCCATCAGTTTGGTGTCGAAGAACTTCATCGGTAGTTTCATCAGCTTGATGAAGAAATCCGATATGAGCGAGATATTAATACGTGTGGAGATGTGAAGGAGTATTTTGGAGCGGATAAAGTCGATGGCAGTACGGCTGAAAAGTAGCATCATCTCTGCCAAGAGCACCAACCATACAAAGCCTATATCCTTTCCTCCTATACCCGTATCTACTATAGCTTGTGTGAGGAATGGAAATACAAGTTGCAGGAGCGAGCCAAGCAACAGACCGAGAATGAGTTGCGTAAAGAAACGCTTGTATTTTTTGAGATACCCCCAAAGGAATTTCAAGCGGTTTTGAGTGGGAACGATTTTCGCATCCTTTTGAGCGCAGAATTGCTCCGTTGGTTCAAGGAGTAGGGCTATGCCTTTCTCCTCGCCGTTGGTCTTGGTGCTTACCCAATGCTCGCAGAACTCCTCTTTAGTATAGGTAACAAGTCCTTTACTCGGGTCGGCAACATATACGGTATATTTTCCTTTCTTGTGCTTTTTTATTTTATATACAACAACAAAGTGATTCTGATTCCAATGAACAATGCAGGGCAAAGGAACTTCAAATGCAAGTGTATCAAAACTTACTCGACCTCCAACAGTCTTGAAACCGATAGTTTCTGCTGCCTTACTGATACCAAGCAAAGAAACACCATCCTTGCCCAAAGAGCAAGAACGACGTAAGCCATCACGTTCTGGTCGCAATCCGTAATACCTCGCTATCATAGCGAGGCATGACGGACCACAATCCATAGCATCGCGCTGTTTGATATTGAAAAAGAGTTTCTTCATTCTACTCCTGTATTTTGGTCATCATTCTTTAGTGTTCTGTCGCGCTTGATCTCTTTATGCGATCCTTTTTGCAGAGTGTAGGTAATATCTATGCCGAAGGCTCTTGCTCGCATAAAATTTGTTTGTGAACCAGAATATGAAGGCAATATGCTTTGCTCTCTGATTTTAGTAAACTTGCTAAATGGAGAGTTCATTATTACTCTTACATTTAAAGCATTCTTCAAGAAAGACTTGCTGACACTGCATGAATATATATTAAAGCTGTGTGTCTTACCCCAAATAGGGTGCATATTCAGATAGTTACCATATTGCAGACTTAATGTCCATTGATGCTTCAATGAAAAGTCGCACATAAAAGTGAGATTATACGATTTTCCGTTATCATAACCTCCAGTATAGTCCTTCATTCTATATAATCCAAAATCACCCGTTAAGGTTAAAGATAAAGGTATGATAGGTTTGTAATTACCATAGAAATTCACCCTATAATCATTCAATGAACTTATATTCATATATTGATTCATATACTGATGCAATTTTTCTGAATAGCTTGGATACAATACAATTGGTCGGTTCTGATGCTTGAATGTGAAACCACAAGAAAAGAACATCGTATTAGAATAAACCATATACGAAGCATCAATAGTATTGATATAAGAACTTTCCAATTCAGGATTACCCATTTCCGCTTTATACTGAGAAGAGTATGTTTTAAAAGGATTAAGCATAAGAATGTCTGGGCGCATCATTCCACCTTTATAAGAAAGTGATAAAGAGGAATTTCCCTTTTGATAAGACACACCGATATATGGAGTTATATTTCCAAAAGTTTTTGAGAAATCTGCTTCTGTCATCTTAGGAAACAACATTTTCATATGAGTATATTCCCACCGAAGCGATGTGTCAAAGGTAAAGTCCTTGACACTGATAGCGTATGAGGCAAAAGCCGATGAGACATCTTGGTGATAACGGATTTGGTCCTGTGCAAAACTTTCATCGGTTTCCGACACCCATTCATTATTTTGATTAAGGGTAAGCAATTCCGTGTCTATTGCTCCCTTTCTAAATATCTGCTTTCCTCCTATCTGCAAATATTGTGTATCATTATCTATTAGAGTAACACTTGCCATAAGGCTGTGTTCATTTAAACCGCCATGCGTTTTGTTTCTGCTCTTTTGCTCAATGTTTGTATTGTCAACAGATGTTTGATTAAAATATCTAATATCAGGATTATAAGTATAGCGATAGCCTGCCATCCAACGCTCTTTACTTTTATCTTTTCGGAACATATTTCTATAAAGAACATTAGATTCAAATGTTCCGGCTGTATTATTGTGCTTAGAAAGAAAAGTTGTGTTAAGTGGCTTTGCCCAACTCTGAACTTTATACCGCTGATTCCAATCAGTGCTCATATCAGTTTGCTTTATCAGTGCATGACCGTCAACATATAGACTGTTCAGACTGTCTATATTAAATACAACCATTGCTCTCAATGTATGCGTTTTCCATTTACCGTCAGATATACCACTTGCTGTATTTTCTTGATAAGCATTTGCAGTAGAATAGATGCCTGATGACTCTACGGGTTGGTTTCTTTGTCCGTCATAACCGAAATTATATCCTAACAAGTAATCAATCTTTTTCTGCGTGCCAACCAAACTCATTCCTGCACCCGCTTTAGGAAGAGTATTAGAATTGCCATTCAATGTAAGTGACCAGTTATCAAAGTGATGTTTCGACGTGATAATGTTGATAATAGCATCTCCTGTATCACCGTCATATCGCCCATCTAAACGAGTAATAACCTCAATCTTTTCAATGGTAGATACGGGAAAAGACCTTAATACTGTTTGCGGATCATATTGTGCCATACGATAAGGCTTTCCGTTCAGATAAATTGAATAAGCCGAACTGCCTTTTACTGTTATATTTCCATTTGGAGTAACATTTACCAATGGTACATGATTAATTGCATCCAATAAATTTAATGCTCGGATATTAGTATCCTTAGAAATGTCATAAATAATACCTTTATCAGACATCTTTATCAACTTTTTTCGAGCAACCACAGTTGCCCCTTCTAATTCCATTGTCTTTACTGACAATAATATATCTAATGACTTACTTTCGGTGAGATTTATGTGTTTTTGCAGTTTGCTGTATCCCAATAAATTAAACCGAATATCGTATTCTCCATCCAATAATTTTACTTGACATATACCTACTGTATCCGAAAAGCATACAAGAGAGTCATGAATACTTTGTATCTCAATTTGTACGTAAGCAAGAGGCTCACCACTATGAGAATCCTTGACGTGGATGATTAGGTTATTTCTTTCTTTTGCTTGTATAACATTGCCAAAAAGATGAAATAACAGTACGAAAAATATCAATTTTATCTTCATTGCTTTATTGTTTTGGAATGGATTTTAACATGTTGATTGCTTTCTCTTTATAGTATGGACATAGTGTTTTTGGAAAATCAGTTGTTTTCCCTTCAATATTTAAAGTTGCCGCCCTACATCCCCCGCTACAAATGTATTTAACTTTGCAATCTTTACAGGTCGGTATATTATCTATAGAAAAGTTTTTTGCAATATCTTTATGTATTTGTGTGTGTATGATATCCTCTATACTATCTGCGAGTAAATTTCCCATCCTATACTCTTTATAATGGAGACTTTGGCATGGGTACACATTTCCTAATGGGTCTACACTTAAAACTCCAATTCCCGCCCCACAATAAAGACGTAGACTATCTAACGGCCGGGTATATGATGATAAGGTAGAGCAATATTCTTCCAATGTAGGCAAAAGTGATAGTTCGGATACTCCATTTGGTACAATGAGTACATTCCTAAAATTGACAGATTGACAGCTACAATACTCTTTAATATTATTGATTTCTGATAGATTACATTTTGAGAATACACTGGTTATGGTTATAGGCAATTCTTTATACTTCTTTTTCAGAAAATCAATATTCTTCCTAAATAAAGAAGGGTTGAAGTTAATACGTGTTTGCCCTACATCAGATAGATTATCACAACTAAAAATCGCACGATCTATATTACCAAAAACTTCATCTGCATATTCATAAGCAGAGAAATCTGTCATACAATTGGATATCAGCTCAATATGAATATCCTTTTTTTTGTTTCTTATTTGTGTAATGATATATGGTAACAAAGGTGTTAGAGATGGTTCACCTCCTGTTATTATGATGCTTTTTGCATATAAAAGAACCTTGTCAAGAATTATATCCCATTTTGTTTTAGGCATCTCAACAAATTCAGACCGTATACTTTTATTATAGCAATATGTGCAATTTAAATTACATTTATAAGTTAGATGTAGATAATAGGATAGAGGATACACTTTACCTATAGTGTCGCAAGTCATTACAGGAGTGTCGGATAGAACGTTATTGTCAATGACGGCTGAATAAACACTCTTAACATATTGATGGTATTTTGTATCCAACTGAGACAAAATAATCGATAGGTCTTTGTATTTGTAAAACAAATCAAATAGAACCAAATCTAACTCGCTTATTCTACAGGCATAATGTCTTATAGTATTATAAAAGATAAAATGTTCATTATCTTTTATAATTAAGAAATGAGGATTATCCAACAACATCATATTCACTATTTCTCTTAAATTTGGAAATTATCATATAGAAGTAACAAGGCATATGATGAGAAAGAATATTCCTTTTCATCATATGCCATAAATAATATTTATCGGCCAGCACCACTACCGTTTCCTGCTCCTCCTGCACAGCCGCATCCACAGCCACAAGCATGGGAGGTATTGTGGTGTACATTATTTGCTTGTACTGCCGCATATTCACCTTGGAATGTAAAAAGCCTTTCAGGAGTTGATGAAACATATCCGCCTAAGACTTTTTCCAGCATTTCATTTGCCAACTTGAAATCATCTATTTTTTTCATATTTGTAGTATTTTTAGTTTAATGCTATAACGTCAGCATTCATAACGCTCTTATTTCACACAGTTTACCGCCAATCATTACGGAAGAGAATTGCTGCGCTGTAATGAATTTTACAGCTTCCAAACGACTAAGTTTGTGTTTTAAATCTTTGATTGCGTTTTTTGATTTACTTACTAATACTTCTCATACAAAACCTTATTACATCCTTGCAAGAGAGCAATAAGTTGGTTTCTACTTAGTCAG
Organism: Prevotella brunnea; assembly: GCF_008016795.1. Classification (GTDB taxonomy): domain Bacteria; phylum Bacteroidota; class Bacteroidia; order Bacteroidales; family Bacteroidaceae; genus Prevotella; species Prevotella brunnea. Next base: position 5,110 of record NZ_SDIK01000011.1, on the reverse strand, counting down.
CAGTAAGCAATACCGTTCCATAAGAGAACCTGCCACTCTCAGGGACAAGAAGAAGTATCTTTTGTCCACGTTTAATTTCTTTTGTCCTTATGAGTTCTTCCAGTGCCACATAAATGGCAGCTGAACCGATGTTGCCTACAGAAGTAAGGTTTGTAAACCACTTCTCTTTTGTCAGAGCAATGTTACGAGCAGCAATTTCGTCATTTAACTTCTCATAGAAAAACATCGAGGAAACATGAGGTATGACATAATCTATCTCTTCCGCTTTTACATGATGTTTGGCAAGTACGGTTTCGATATGGTCTACCCAAAACTTGATGATGTATTTCTTTAGCTGCCGAATGTCCTGTTTGCCGACAAGTACGGCACGCTCCTTAATCTCATTAGGAGAGAACTCTTTCCAGCTTTTGAGCCGCCCGTCCTCCTGCAACTCCGATGCCATAAACATACAGGTAGGTAGTTCGTTGGCATAGGAAGTCATATCGACCCATTCAATTTTTAGAGGACACGCTCCTTCGGGGTAATCTTGTACCAATACCGCTCCTGCACCATCAGAAAGCATGAACCGCATAAAATCCTTTTCAAAAGCCATATAAGGGTCTTTGTCAGGATTGTCGTGTGTAGCTTCATACTCCGGGTCATAAAATTTGGATACCAATGCAGGTGAAGTTAATTCTGATGCCACGCATACAGCTTTTTGATGCAGTCCTGCAAGAATATTGCTATAGCATATTTTCAATGCCTGCAATGAGGTAAGGCATACACCTGCAGAGGAAAATATTTCCATAGGATAGTTGGCTAATTCTCCATGAACCATAGACGCATGGGAAGGAAGCAATTGATCGGGTGTGCTTGTCCCACAAGCCAAAAGGGTCAAGTCGTCAGGAATACTTCCATTTTCAAACAGTCCACATACGGCTTCTTTTGCCAATTCTGCATTCGAGTGTGTTAGGCTTTGGTTTTTGTCCAACCCGTAATATCTCGTTTTGATGCCATTTTGTCTAAGGACAATGGAACGAACCCTTGACGGATTTCCACCAATTTTTCCGATATAATCTTCCATATCCTCATTGGCGATGGGAGAATTAGGAAGATATGCCGATACACTATTGATATATGCTACTTTTTCCATAGGAATATTATTTGGTTATTAAATAGTATATTGTGTATATTTGCTCTTTCAATTCGGAAATAGAAAGTTGGCTGCTCAATGCACTTCTGTATGACAATCCAAGATATATATTTCTAATGGAAGATATAATCTTTTCTGTTTCCACAGTTTGAGTAATCTCTCCTTTCTGTTTGGCAAGCTCTATCACCTCTTTCCACTCAAGGCTCTTTCTTTTCTCGTATTCTTGAAACTTCTCTTTCCAATCCAGATAGTTGTCTTTCAGATACAAGATAAATGACATGAAATTGGCAGGAGTGACTGTGCCTTTTGTCATTATAAAAAATGATTTCATACGGCGACCGATGTTTTCTACACGATTATCAATGAAGTCCTTTAATGGTGTCGAGCTTGTAAGTTCAAGAAAGTCTGTAGCATCATTTGTCAAGAATTCAAATACAAACCTATCAACGGCATGATTGAATATATCCTCCTTATTCTTGAAGTGATGAAACATATTGCCACGAGAAATGCCGGTAGCTTCCACTAAATCCGAAAATGATACTGCTGCATAACCTTTTTTCAGAAACAGCCTGAACGATTCATTAAGGATAATGTCCCTTTTGCTTATGCTTTCTTTATCTATCTGTTTTTCCATTATTTCATACTTGCTAAATTAAAAACAGAACGTTTGTTCTGTTTTTGTAAGTGCAATATTATGCAAATTATTTCAATCCGTCAAATTTTTCTGATGATTTTTCCCGAAAAAGTTTCATTTTTCTCTCTTTATCTTACTTTACAGTGTAAAATAATTGATTATGAGCCTTTTTGATAGCATAATAACAACACTAAAACTTGAATAAATAAGTGCCAATAGAATTAGATGTGAATATTTTAAGGTGTATCTACAATTTATTTCTCTAAAAATACACTGTTTTCATCAGAAAATATTATCTTTGCATTATCAATTTAAGTGCTCTTTGAGGCATTGCAGGATAAAGAAATGGAAAGAAACTCGCTCGTTTCCAAATCGTAACCCATTTACCCTTTATTTATTCTTATTTTATTGACTATCTGAAAGATACAATATTCTTGAATCTTTCACGGGCTTAACCAGTAATGTCCTAAATTTTCTTCATTCATCCACCCAAAGCTTAGCTTTCACTTTCCAAGATAATGGCTAAAATTTATCTAATTGAAAATAAAGAAGTTTCATTATTAGTGTAACAGGTTGGTAACGATTGGGAAACGAGCGAGCCACTTCAAGTCGCTGTTTTCTGCCTAACAAAGAACGCTTGTCATTCTGTCTGTAAGGATAAGGGTCATCCGACATTTGGAGTGATGAAGTATGAGTGAATCTATTTTATTTTGTTTTTATTAAGTTTACTTGTTTATTTCAGAAAAATATCTTATTTTTGTAGTAAAATTACGATTTTAGCAAAATAACATAAAATTTGCGCTATGATAAGAGATTTTTGGGTTGAAAATTATCTGTCTATCCGAGATAGGCAGGAGTTGAGTTTTGTCTCAAAAAACCAAGACGAATTTCTCAGTTTCGAGATTTCAGAAGGCGTTTTCCTTAACAAGTTAGGTATTCTTTACGGAGCAAATGCCTCGGGAAAGTCGAACATGCTATTTGCCATTCAAAATATCTTTGATTTGTTATACAATTCTCATACTGACATTGCGGACAAAGTCATGGCTGGTGCACCTTTTGAACTGACCAAGGAGAACCCAACCAAGATGCATGTATCCTTTTATGCAGAAACTATCCGGTACGATTATGATGTGGAATATTTCCCTGACTATATCGTTAAAGAAGAATTGTATTATTACCCTAACAAATCCAAAGCTTTATTTTATGAACGTACATTCAAGGATAAAGGCATACAGGCAGACATCAAGTTTGGTACAAGTTTGGAATTGAAGACGAAAACACAAGAAACACTTAAAGAGAATACACTTAACAATCATTCTGTTCTATCAACTTACAGAAAAGTTGCTTTTAAGGAAGACATACAGCCCATTGCCAAATTATTTTCATGGATAGAACACCATGTACATGAAATTAACGGAGACGGAAATATCAATTTCGTTGAGGAGATTAGAGAAATCTGTAAAAATGAAAAACTGAGTAGTTTCTATCGTCTGATGTTAAAGAAAGCAGATTTGAATATATCGGATTTTCAGGTGGTGAAAACTCCTAAGAAAATTTCTCCCAAATTACGTCAGATGATTATGGAAGATGACGAATTGACGGAAAAAGCTAAGAAAAGAATGCTTGAGACGGATAGAGAGGATATTTTGTTTATCAACCAATCGGCTGATGGCTCTTTTTACATACCTTGGCGACTTCAGTCGAAAGGTACGATGCAATATCTTCAAATCTTGCATTTCCTATACGATTTGATAACGAGCTGCCACTTGTATCTTCTTGATGAATTAGACGAGGATTTGCACTATGACCTGCTGGTTTATTTCCTGAATGTTTTTATTTATAATTCGAAAAACTCACAGTTGGTGTTCACCAGTCAGGAGATTTCCCTGCTTTCAGAAGAACTGCTTAACGAACACCGCGAACTGGTTTGGTTTGTGGAAAAGAATCATGATACGGCTTCCTCAGAATATTCACGAGGCGATTCGTTCGGATTGCACAAAAATCTATCCCTATATAACTCATATAAGATTGGCAGATTAGGTGCAAAGCCCGAATTAGGTTCATATTTTATTGACTTGGATTGAAAAGTTATGGGGAAGTTAGTAGAAGCAGTCATGATATTGGGTGAGGGACTAACCGAGAGTTTTTACATGAACTCATTAAGGGACGATTTTCCTGCACAGTTGAAAAACATTGAGCCAAGAACTCCCAAACATAGTAATCTTACAGAATTGGAAAGAAGAATAGAGGACGGCATAGCTAAAGGCTATTCCAAAATATTCTGTATGATAGATATGGACAATAAAAAAGGCGGAAAGGAAAAAGCCGACTATCTGAAACTGAAGAAGAAATACGAAAAGCCCATTGTAAAAGAAAACGATGGCATAAACTGTGAGGTGAAATTCTTTGAAACGGAAAGATGTACGGAACTGTTTTTCCTTTACTATTTCAAATATACGACAAAGGAATATCTTACTTCTGACGAAGTTTTCAGGGATTTGGCAAAAATTAGTGGATATAAGAAAGAACAGAAGTTTTTCAGGCAAGGACTGCACAAGATATTCAAGAAAAAAGGTGGTTCTTTGCAAAAGGCGATAACAAATGCCAACATTTCGTGCGAAGATAAAAATAGAGACCATACCTATTCGCAATTGGGCAAGATGCTTCAAGAATTATCTATTTCGTAAAAATAGAACCAATAATGAAGAGGGCTGCAAATCTAAATGGAATTTGCAGCCCTTTTTTTCTTTATCTCATGACTTTGTTTCCTGTTACAGTCTAACCATTCGTGAGAACTCACCGCCCTGTGCCATGAGTTCGTCAGGCGTACCCTGCTCGATGACGATTCCGCCACCGAGTACTACGATGTGGTCGGCTTTTTGCATGGTGCGCATACGGTGGGCAATGATGATGGCGGTCTTGTTGTGTACCAGTTCGGAAATGCTCGTCTGAATCTTCGTCTCGTTCTCGGCATCGAGACTGACGGTAGCTTCGTCCAAGAGAATGACAGGAGCATCTTTCAGAAACGCATGGGCTATGGAGATATGCTGCCGCTCGCCATCCGACAGGGTTTCGCCGTTTCATCGCAGTAAAATTGTTAATAAACCTGAAAATGCCACTTTTCTCAAAAATAATCACGAAAACATTTGGAGCGTATGATTTTTTGTTATACCTTTGCAAACGCTTTCGCAATAAAAAAGCGATGGCATCAAAATCGTTCTTTGAAAAGATTTACATAGACAGAGAAGTAGTACAAGAAGAAGCGTCCGCCGCCGATATTTTTTTTATTGGTCGGTGGATGGGTAAAGAAACGAACCGTTCAATTTTTTTTTATCTTCTGCCCT
>NZ_SDIK01000114.1 GCF_008016795.1 Prevotella brunnea | reverse complement strand
TGAAAGAAACAAGACACTGACTGTTTCAGCAAGCGAAATTCCAACATTGGAAAAATTTATTCTTTCAGCAAGTGATATTAAAAAATCATTTGCCGATGACTCAATTATTAATGCAGATCTTTTTGATTGTCTTGATTATATTCCTAATGGGTATTTCAATTTGATAATTATCGATCCTCCATATAATCTCGACAAAGATTTCCATGGGAAAAAGTTTTCAAGCATGAAGTCTGATGCGTATGAAGACTACCTTAGAAGTTGGTTCTACAAAGTTTGCGACAAACTTGCTCCAAACGGAACACTATATGTGTGCGGAGACTGGAAGTGTACTTCATCAATGCAAAGAGTCATTGAAGAACGCTTAACGGTCATAAACCGTATAACATGGCAAAGAGAAAAGGGAAGAGGTGCAAAGTCTAATTGGAAAAACGCCATGGAAGATATTTGGTTTGCAGTGAAAAATCCCAAAGATTATTACTTTGACGTTGATTCTGTTATGATGAAACGTAAAGTTATTGCACCATACAAGGTGGATGGGAAGCCAAAAGATTGGGAGGAAACAGAGTCCGGTAATTTCCGAATTACATATCCTTCTAATTTTTGGGATGATATTAGCATACCTTTTTGGTCGATGCCGGAGAATACCGACCATCCAACTCAAAAGCCGGAAAAGTTGTATGCCAAGTTAGTACTTGCATCAACCAAACCCGGCGACAAAATTTTTGACCCATTTTTAGGTAGTGGAACAGCTGCTGTTGTCGCTCAAAAATTAGGTAGGAGTTATTGCGGAGTAGAGATCAACCGAGAGTATTGCTATTGGGCTGTTAAGCGCTTGATGAATGCTATTGGGGATAATACAATTCAAGGATATGAAGATGGTGTGTTTTGGAAAAGATATTCTTTGGGCGCTCTATA
>NZ_SDIK01000113.1 GCF_008016795.1 Prevotella brunnea | reverse complement strand
TATTTGACTAAGATTTGGTAGAAGGGAAATGGAAGATATGGATTTAAGGATCTGAATGACAATTATTATGCTGTTGATGTTAAGACACATAATGTTGATACGGATTTTAATATGCCGAGTTTGATTTCTGTATAAAGGTTGGCTACCTTATATGAAAATGATGATAAGAATAATTTTTATTCTTAAGCGTAATGGACATTTGGTAGGCTGAAAAGCTCCAAATGTCCTTTACGCCGGGAACTAATTGAAATTCTCTAAATAAAATAAAGAAACAATATATTTACAATGTAACCATTCGTTTTGCAATTTATTTAGCAAAATCTTATCCTTTATTTGGCTATTGTATCAAATTAATTATAGATTTTTCTTAACTTTGTAGTTGGGTATAAAACATAGAGAACAAACATACAATATAAGAATAATTAAATTCTAATGATAATTATGGAAAATGAGAAAATAAAACCTGGATACATTCGTGATTACGTATCGGGAATAGAAGTAAAAGCTACTCCTGAAGAAATAGAAGCTGTACAGGTTTATTCAAAAATACTTGTCGAAGATTATCATTACCCTAAAGAGTGTATTCAGACTCATCCACAATTCAGAGTAAAATCCTCCCCATCAGATACCCAGTATAAATACCCTGTTGATATAGTTGTTTTCAAAACATCCGAAAAAAAACACGGTGATGAAATAATCATCGTTGAATGTAAGAAGAAAACTCGTGAAGATGGTATTTCACAATTAAAAGATTATCTTAAATTTTGCGATGCAGAATTAGGAGTTTGGTATAATGGCGAATCAACACATTATATTAGGAAGTTTTTCCGAGATGGGAAAATCTATTTCGATGACAATATAATTAATATCCCACAACACAACCAAAGGTTAGAAGACATTGGTTTGTTTAAAAGAAAAGATTTAATTACAACCCATAATCTAAAATCCAAGTTTATTTCTATAAGGAACTATCTCGCTGGGAATGCTGTGGGTACTACCAGGGACGAGGAGCTAGCCAAACAGATTATCAATATTATTTTATGTAAATTGTATGATGAGAAATTCACCCGTTTAGATGATATTGTCACATTTAGAGCTGGAATTAATGAAAATCCTAAAGAAGTTGCTAAGCGAATTAAAGATAAATTTAATGAAGCTAAAATCGTATATAAAGATGTTTTAGATGAAAAAGAGACTATTGAATTAGATGACAAATCCTTGACTTATGTCGTTGGTGAACTTCAAAATTATTCGTTAATGACGGCTGAACGAGATGTTGTTGGCGATGCATTTGAAGTTTTTATTCATAGAGCATTAAAAGGAGGACAAGGACAATATTTTACACCAAAGAATGTTGTTAAAGCAGCCATAAATATTCTTGATATTGACACTGAAGAAAAAATCATTGATCCAGCTTGCGGGTCAGGAGGTTTTCTCATAGAAGGTCTAAAATTTTTGCATAAAAAGATTGAAGATAATGGCAAAAAATATAATTGGCCACAAACAGAAATTGAGACCGAAAAAATAGCAAAAGCCAATGTAAATTTTAGAGGAATAGAAAAAGATACATTTCTTTCAAAAGTTGTAAAAGCATACATGGTTATTATGGGTGATGGAAAGAGTGGTATCTTTTGCGAAGATAGTCTCGAATCCCCTAAGAACTGGCAGCCAAAAACTCAAGCTAGTGTTCAACTCAATACTTTTGACATATTGTTAGCCAACCCACCATTTGGGGCAAAAATACCTGTAAAAGGTGAAAAGAAACTATCGCAATTCCCCTTAGGGTATAAGTGGAAATTTGATAAGAAATCAAACAAATGGATTAAAGATAAGATTAAGGATAAAGAAGCACCTCAAATACTTTTTATTGATAGATGCTTGGACTTTGTTAGGGAAGGAGGAAAATTAGCCTTAGTGTTGCCTGACGGAATGCTGAGCAATCCTACTGATGGTTATATTGTGCAGCATATACTTCAGAGGTCAGAACTAATAGGATTGATAGAT
>NZ_SDIK01000112.1 GCF_008016795.1 Prevotella brunnea | reverse complement strand
GAAGGAGCGGCTGAATCGCCCCCCGAGGTAACAGAAAATGAATAAGGGGGCTTGTCACTAACATGCTGTCATCCGAACTATTGTGTCTCAATGAGTTGGAATGAGGATTTCTATGTTTAGCGGACAGTAATAATTGCCAATAGTGGTCCAATCGGCTTCATTGAGTGTTCCGGTTACCTTGAGCCGTCGCACGTCAGCCAATTGTTCCACATTGTAGAGAACTTCCTGTCCCAGACTGCCAGGCTCTGTAACTTCAGCGGTTACGATGTCGTTGGTTTTCATCAAACCGTAGAAGCCCAGCCGAAGGTCGTGTTTTCCACCATCAGGTCGGTCGTTGGTTACCGTGAAAGTGATGGTGTGGCTACCGGCATCAAGGTCGATAAAAAAGCGTGGGCTCCGCCTATACAGCACGGTGCTGCTCACCGTTCTCCAAGTTGTTCCGTCCACCTTTACCTCCAGTTTGGTGCGCAACTCATCTTGTTTGTCGGTTTCTGCACCCTGATAAGCGTCAAAGCAGAAAGTGGATCTTACCGTCGGTTTGAGATTTACCGTGAGTGTGGTAATCTCTCCCGGAGCTATTGCCTGCGAATACACAAAGGCATTGTCGTTGGTGGTCCAAGGTTTGGCATCATCGTTAAGGATTTTTATGGGATCTGACCATGTCTGAAGTTTCACTTTTTCGGTGATGTCTGTTGTTTGCGCCCAACCATATATAATGGTAAGCAACATTACTGAAAGTAGTTGAATGCGTTTCATAAGCTTGCGTTTTTATTGATTATTAAAATTTTTCGTAAATATAAAACAAAAAGTGATTGGGGGTACTTGCAAATTCGGAAAAACAGTATTGCAAATTCGGAAAAAGTGCTTTTTGTGTCGATTATTTGCGATTCTGAAATGTCAAGACGTGAATA
>NZ_SDIK01000111.1 GCF_008016795.1 Prevotella brunnea | reverse complement strand
GTTTAGCGGACAGTAATAGTTTTTTATTTTAAAATTACACGAATATGAAAAAGAGTTTATTACTTGCAGTATCATTGCTTTTCAGCTTGACTACTATTTTTGCGCAAAGGGTTACTGTTCCTGAACCAGAATTTGCAGATCAAACTTATTTATTAACTTCCGACAACACTTACAAGTTATTGCCACGAGAGACAGGTGTCATAAAAACGAAAGCTGGCGCTTCGTTGTATCTGACAGGTATTGGTAAAGTGAAAACGCGTCTTACGCTTCCGGGAAAATCGTCTAAAATTTCCATACCTTCGGGGCAAGTGCGTTTCATTATAAAGGCTGCCAACAACGATACTGATCCCTCTTCATTTATCAACATTTTTCCTTTTGAAATTAAAGGGAAAGAGCGCAGAGCACAACTCGCTGAAGCAGGTACTTTCTCTGCTTCGAAATCTAACTCGTTGGGACAAATTGACTTTAAGGCAAAAAAGTATGGAGAGAGTTCTTACTACATTGTAATAGATAACTTACAACCGGGAGAATACGGAATCAACTTAGGCGACCCGGATAAACTGAATGAAAAAAATAACATGAAAGTTACGACATTCAACGTGAAATAAAGGTATTATCCTATAAAAGTGTGTAAGTTCCTTTTTCCTTATCTTTGTATTTGACAAGGTATAAAAAAGAAAAATGGAACTTACACATTTGCAAATTTCTGAAATTCTTTCGAATTACACAAACTGCAGCAAGGGTTTTGTGGAAAGGCACAAATTCATCGTGAGATGAAATCTGAAAGAAGCAGTGTC
>NZ_SDIK01000110.1 GCF_008016795.1 Prevotella brunnea | reverse complement strand
CGAGGTAACAGAAAATGAATAAGGGGGCTTGTCACTAACATGCTGTCATCCGAACTATTGTGTCTCAATGAGTTGGAATGAGGATTTCTATGTTTAGCGGACAGTAATAATTTTGTAATCTGTTGATAATCAGGATGATAATAATTGCGATTTAAAAGCTTAGCTTTTGCACCCCAATTCATGACCTTTTGCACTGCAAAAGGTAAGCTTTTGGAAAGTGAAAGCTAAGCTTTTGGGGGATGAATGAAGAATATTTAGGACATTATTGGGTCTTAACACTTTTACCGTCAAAAGAAAAGGCGATGGCGATTTGGGAATTTATTTCCCATTTTTTTATTCCCATTGGCTTATATATCGCGATTTTTATGTAAATTTGCAGACAGATAAACTTTCGGATGAGCCGAAGGAGGGGTGCCACTCTGTTGAGTGAGCTGAGATTATACCCGTATAACCTGATGCAGGTAATGCTGCCGTAGGAAGTGCGAATATAAGAATTTGCGTTTATCATTTACCAGATTTTGTGCATCCCGATATTTTGTTCCTGATGATAAGGCTTGCCACTTGCGTGGCGAATACAGATTGTTGCTTATTGATGCTATTAGGAAAAGATAACGAGAAACGATGAAATATATCACTACTTTGACGATTGCCGGTTCCGATAGCTGTGGTGGCGCCGGCATCCAGGCAGATCTAAAAACCATGTCGGCGTTGGGTTGTTACGCCACCTCGGTCATCACTGCAATTACGGCACAGAACACGATGGGAGTATTCGCCGTCAGAAGCGTATCGCCGGAGATGGTGGAAGCTCAGTTGCGAGCCGTGATGAGCGATATGCTCCCCGACGCGATAAAGATAGGGATGGTGAACGACGTGGAAACGATTCGCGTGATTGCCGACACGATGAGAGAATACGACGTGGAACACATCGTAATCGACCCCGTCATGGTGTCCACCTCCGGTAGCAGACTGATGGAGAGGACGGCAGTGGCAACATTTCGCGAGAAACTGTTGCCCCTTGCCGAGCTGCTGACTCCCAACATTCACGAAACAGAAGTGCTCTCGGGCGTTTCCATAGAGACGGAAGCCGACATCGACCGTGCCGCCGAACTGATTATGACGATGGGTTGTAAGGCTCTGCTCGTGAAAGGAGGACACCTTGAGGGAGAAAAGAAGACCGACCGGCTCTATCTTCAGAATGGAAGTCGAGAACTTTTCGAGGGCAAGACCATTGCCACCCGCAACACTCATGGAACAGGATGCACGCTATCGTCTGCCATAGCAGCATATTTGGCTCGGGGAAAGCAACTCAACGATGCAGTGGGGAGGGCAAAAGCCTATGTCGGAGAAGCCCTTTCTGCCGGAGCAGACATGGAGATGGGCAGGGGATTCGGACCCGTGAACCACTTTTTCCAACCCGAAAAACTTATCAGACGATGATGAACTTGCAATTTATTACCCATCGCACCCATCGATACGATTATGCCGAAGGAGTGGAATTGGCTTTGAAAGGGGGGTGCGAATGGGTGCAACTGCGGATGAAATACGTTTCCGATGATGATTTCCTTCAAGTGGGAAGAAAAGTGAAGACATTGTGTGCGGCTTATGGCGCAACGTTCATTCTCGACGACCGTGTACACTTGGTGAAGGCGTTGCGAGCCGATGGGGTGCACTTGGGAAAACAAGACATGGCAATAGACGAAGCACGAAGACAGCTCAACGATGACTCGTTGCTCATAGGTGGAACTGCCAACACCATGGAAGACATACGTAAACTCTGCGAAATGGGCGCAAACTATATCGGTTGTGGGCCGTTCCGGTACACCTCTACCAAGAAAAATCTCGCGCCTTTATTGGGATTGGAAGGCTATTCGAGGTTGATGCGGACGATGAAAGAAGAACGTCTGTCAGTTCCCGTTGTAGCCATTGGTGGGATATTGTGCGAGGACATTCCTGCGATTGCCAAGACGGGGGTGAGCGGAATAGCAGTCAGTGGGGCGATACTCCACGCCGACAACCCCAAGGTGGAAATGCAACGGTTCGTTGAGGCGACTATTAATATATAAGGTATAGACAACGCTGAAACTTTCATTATAAACATCAAGATTATGGAAAACAAAATAAAGATAACCTATCCCTCTTCGGAGAAGATTTACATGAAGGGGGAAATCCATCCGGAGCTGCGCGTGGGTATGAGGAAAATCAACCTTACCCCTACCGTTATGAAGGTGAACGGAGAACGGAAGGAACGTGCGAACGCCCCTATCATGGTGTATGACACCAGCGGGGCTTACAGCGACCCCACCATTGATATTGATTTGCGCAAGGGTTTGCCCAAGTTGCGGAACTCTTGGATTGCGAAGCGTAAGGGCACGCAGATGTACTATGCGAAGTTAGGCGTGATAACGGAAGAAATGGAATATGTTGCCATTCGCGAGAATATGAATTGTAGGGAATTGGGTGTGGAGAGTCGCATCACACCGGAGTTCGTTCGCGAGGAAGTAGCAGCCGGTCGCGCCGTTATCCCTGCCAACATCAAGCATCCGGAGAGCGAACCGATGATAATCGGTACGAATTTCCTTGTGAAGATTAACACGAACATAGGCAATTCGCATAACAACTCCGGAATAGAAGAGGAAGTGGAGAAAGCCGTGTGGAGCTGTAAATGGGGTGGCGATACCTTAATGGATTTATCAACGGGCGAGAATATACATGAGACTCGTGAGTGGATATTGCGCAATTGTCCGGTTCCGGTGGGAACAGTGCCGATGTATCAGGCCTTCGAGAAGGTGAACGGAAAGGTGGAAGACTTGAACTGGGAAGTGTTTCGAGACACGTTGGTGGAACAATGCGAACAGGGTGTGGATTATTTCACGATACACTGTGGCATCCGGTTGAAGAACATCTGTTTGGCGGATGGCAGACTCACCGGCATTGTGAGTCGTGGCGGAAGCATCATCTCAAAATGGTGCAAGATACATCAGCGGGAAAACTTCCTGTACAGTCATTTCGATGAGATATGCGATATCTGCGCCCAATATGATGCCGCTCTGTCGTTGGGAGATGGTTTGCGTCCGGGAAGTACCCATGACGCTAACGATGCGGCACAATTTGCCGAACTTGACACCATGGGCGAACTCGTGGAGCGCGCTTGGAAAAAGAACGTGCAGGCATTCATAGAAGGTCCGGGACACGTGCCCATGAATAAGATACGTGAGAACATGGAACGACAGGTGGAAAAATGTCATGGCGCGCCTTTCTATACGTTAGGACCGATAGTTACCGACATTGCTCCTGCCTACGACCATATCACGAGTGCCATCGGTGCTGCCATGATAGGCTGGTATGGAACGGCAATGCTGTGCTATGTTACGCCAAAAGAACATCTTGCCTTACCCAACAAGGAGGATGTTCGCGAAGGAGTGATTGCCTACAAGATAGCCGCTCATGCCGCCGATTTGGCGAAAGGTCATCCGGGGGCAAGGATTCGGGACAACGCGCTGAGCAAAGCACGCTATGAATTCAGGTGGAAAGACCAGTTCAACCTCTCTCTCGATCCGGAAAAGGCGTTGGCATATTGGAAATCGTCCAATAAGGTAGGAGGAAAATATTGCACGATGTGCGGTCCAAACTTCTGCGCCATGAAGATAAGCAGGGAGTTGGACGAATGTAACGATTAAGTATTTCTTTATAACAACCTATATTATGATAGAGAAACAAATATCAAGAGGTATCATTCATACCTATTTCGAGAAAATGGAGAAGTGTCTGGAACTCGACGTTGCCATAGTAGGTGGCGGTCCTTCAGGCATAGTAGCAGCTTATTATTTGGCCAAGAAAGGGCTGAAAGTGGCTCTTTTCGATCGCAAGTTGTCTCCCGGCGGGGGAATGTGGGGTGGTGCGATGATGTTCAATCAGCTTGTCATTCAAGACGAGGCACTCGACATCATCAAGGAGTTCGGCATCAACTACAATAATTACGATGACGGACTCTATACCGCTGATTCCATTGAGAGTACTTCGGCACTGCTCTACCATGCAGTGCATGCCGGAGCTACTATCTTTAATTGCTATTCCGTGGAGGATGTCGTGTTCAAGAACAATGTCGTCAGCGGCGTGGTGGTGAACTGGACACCTGTGTTGCGCGAGGGACTGCATGTCGATCCCTTGAACATCATGGCTAAATGCGTCATCGATGGAACCGGACACGACAGCGAAATATGCAAGGTAGTGGCTCGAAAGAACGGCATCAAGTTGAACACTGCCACGGGCGACGTGATAGGTGAACGGTCGCTGGACGTCAGCGAGGGCGAACGCTGCGTGGTGGAAGGAACAAAGGAAATCTATCCCGGTTTGTTTGTCTGTGGGATGGCTTCCTCCGCTGTCGGAGGCACGCCCCGTATGGGACCTATTTTTGGTGGTATGTTGCTCTCGGGAAAGAAAGTTGCAGAATTGATAATGCAACGAATTGGAAAATAATTCTTATAAAGTGAGGAGGTGGATTGACTTCGTGCCCGACTATCATCGATGTAACGATTGCAAAGGGACGGGAGACAATCTGCCTCTCCTCTTTTCTCCTTAAATATATTAATAGAGTTAGTTGTTTGGTGGAATGAAGATTATCGTTATTACTCCTCCCACTTTTCTCTCGGAGGAAGCAGACATCATACAGAGATTATTAGATTGGGGCGTTGCCTCCGTGCATATCCGCAAACCACAATCATCGGTGGAAGCAACGGATGCCTTACTTTCCTCTATTTCGACTGCTTATCATAGCCAACTTGTCCTTCACGATCATTTCAATCTTACCGCACGCTATACTTTGCAAGGCATTCATCTCAATCGTCGCAATCCTGTTATGCCATCATTCTTCCATGGTACGCTATCTTGCTCTTGTCATTCCTTACAAGAAATAAAAGAGAGGAAGCCTCATTGCGATTATCTCTTCCTCAGTCCTGTTTTCGACAGTATTTCCAAAAAGGGCTATCGTTCTGCCTTTCGTCAGGAAACCTTGGCACAAGCCGCCGCAGATGCTGTCATTGATTCTAAAGTGTTCGCGCTCGGTGGTATCAAAAAAGAGAAACTGCCCACCCTTCGAACGCTTCATTTTGGCGGAGCTGTCTTTTTGGGCGATGTTTGGCAACGCATTCATGCCGACGACTTCAAAAGCTATATCCTTGATTGTGTAAACACGCGAGCCACCCCTTCCGAATAGATTGGCAATTCTCCCCGAAGACAGAACTACTGACAGGAACGATACTACTTTTTTCAATATAAGTTGCAGCCTTTTTTATACAATGATATTAGCTTCTTTTAAAAACGATGGTACTTTTTCGATAAAACGATAGTACTTTTTTGGAAGAGTTTGGTAGTGTCCTTAAAAGTGTGTAATTCATCTTTCCTTTCTCTGTACTTCCACTGTTATTTTATTCTTTTCTTTCCAGTTCTTGAATTGATATATTCTCCTTTCATATGTCGTCTTTGTTTCCTCCATCGCCACGGACGCCTGGTGGAAGATGACGGACTTCTCTGATGGCATGGATGTTCTCATT
>NZ_SDIK01000109.1 GCF_008016795.1 Prevotella brunnea | reverse complement strand
ATCATGAACTTATGTTCTGCTCTTACAGCCTATTGTTTCTTTGACAATAAGCCGGAGGCACTGCCAGTACACGTGGAGAAATCAAGGCAATTGGAACTTTTCTAAAGATTTTCTTATCCCGAACTCGCGTATAATATGGGAATGGTTACCAACAACCAATTATTATCAAGATATTTGCATTCAAGAACTCAATAAGCTGTGAAAAACTATCATTTTTGTATCGCCAATTAACATTTTACCGGATATTACTGACGGAAAATCAAGAAATAAAATAAAGTGTAAAAATAGAATGTCAATATGAGTATAATACTGTTAATGAATAGAAGAATAAGGGAGAGATAAGATAAAATACGTTAAATTGTTAATGTTTTTTGGTATAAACGCTTGTTTTTATCCTCATTTATTAGGATATTTGTAGCGCTTAGTGTAAAAAGTAACTAATTAAGTGTAATAGTTATGAATTACGTTATATGCACAGTTTTCCTAATATTTATTGAAGATTTTGGAATTAATTAAATGTATTATTATTCTATAAAACCTAAAACAAAATGAGATTAAAAAAGACAATCTTTCCTCTTTTACTTGGAGGAATTCTCCTTTCTGTACTTTCGTGTGCAAAAGAAGACGAATTTGAGTTGCCGACGTTGGTTCTTTCAGAAACCAGTGTAGCGTTTGACAGAGGTGCCGGTGAACGAAACATCAGTGTCAATACGAATCAAGAACATTGGACTGCTGCCTCGCCACAGGAAGGCGACTGGCTGACATTGATTCAGGATGGAGATGTGCTAAAACTGAAAGTAGCTGAAAACAAAATGGGTAACCAACGCATGGGGCACGTTATCGTGAATGCGAATGGTGCTACGGGAAAGATTGACGTTACTCAGAGTGCGGCGGATGTATCGCTCGAAGTCATGCCCGAGGTTGTCTATCTTCCTCAAACCGGAGGCGAGAAGGTGGTTGATATCTCAACCAATTCTGCTATCTATGACATCACTACCAGTGAGGGAGTTGATTGGTTGAAAATACATAAGTTTTCCGAAGAAATAAAATTGGTGGCAGAATGCAACAACACCGATCAGACACGCATGGTGAAACTTTATGCCAAGAGTGGCGACCAAATGCGTGAAATCGTTGTTTCACAGGCAGGTATTCAGCGTTATCTCCTTCCCATCAATCCGGGAATGCCACAGGATGTTCATAAGATTATGGACTATGAATTGGGACGTGGAAGCTATCTTCGCGAATATCAGCAAGCTATGCCGGGTTTCGGTATTGAAGAAACCTATACTTTCATCACTCCTTCCCCCATATTTACGTTAATGCAATATTGCAGCCCGGACGGTGTAACGTCATCGCAGATTATCAATATTGGTGATGGCATGGTTGCCGTAGATGCTGTCAAGGACAAGGCTTTTGAAAAATTCCTCACCAATAATGGCTATACACGCAGCAATTCGGAATCGGATAGAGAATACTTCAATGAAAAAGAACTTTTATCACTGAAGGTCTTTGTTTCTGAGAAACCGGGTGGAGAGGGCGTAAATCTTACTTATACACCTGTGATAAAACAAGTTAAAGAACTTAAGACTTTCGACAAATTACCTTACTATCCGTTCGAACTCTTGCAGGTTGCTAATGTAAAAGTGCCAGAAGTAGAGGCTTTTGAAAAGAAAGCCGGAAGCAAAGAAGAAGAACGTAGCTATAATGAATTCAAGAAGACTGAAGTTTCACAAATCCAATATATTCTTAATGCAAGCCAACAACCAGCCTATAGCCGCATTCATATTTTCTTCACTACCGGCGAAGATGGAAAGGCTGATGAGAAGCTCGGTAGTGTGCAGATTGGAGCCCTCCTGTTCAAGAACACCGACCTCGGTGTATGGAAATATGGAAAAAAATGGCTTGTTACAAATGAACTTAAGAAAAAGCTTGGCGAAGAAGGATTTTCATTCCTACGCACAACCAATAATACGCATTTCTTTGGACGTCAACGAGACCATTTGCTCATTGCAGTTACTTGTGTAGTCGATAACAATGTTCCGGTGCTTGCATTGCTCTACAATTACGATAATACCGTTTTTGGTGCTGGCAGTAAAGTTGTCAAGGCGCAAGACAAGATGATAAGCAATTTCAATAAAGCTAAGAAAATGCTAAAATTTTAGTCTATCACATTAAACTCTAATTTAGTATTATTCGATATGCAAATTAAACAATTATATCATTTGTTGCGCCTCTCCGCTTTTTGTTTGGTAATGGCAATGGTGGCGAATTGTGCAGACAGTGTTGATTTTGAACAACCACAACTTGATGTCTCCGAACAAGCTCTGACATTCAACACACAGGGAGAGGAGAAAACAATTATGGTGAATACAAACTGCAAGGAGTGGATTGCTACTTCTCCGAGGCAGTGGATACATTTGACTCCTAATGGCAACGAACTTATCGTGAAAGTTGATGCGAATGTTACCGGAATGGAACGAAACAGCTATATCCTTATCGACGGCGGCTTGGCAGTGAAAAAAATAACTGTCAGCCAAAGTGCTGACAATCAGTCTTTGGGTATTTCCGGAGGTGAAGTCGTATTGCCACAGGTGGGAGGCACTACATCGGTAAACGTGAATACTGGTGATATACCCTATGAGCTGATACAGGCAGAAAGTACGGACTGGTTGCAGATTGTCAAAAAGAAACATTCCTTGAAATTTATCTCAAAGCCTAATTATGACACAAAAGAGCGAACAGTCAAACTGAAAATTTCTATAGGAGGGAAAAATACTGACGTAGTCGTAAAGCAGCCGGGAGTATGCGCTTTTGTATTGGCATGTAATCCGGGTATACCTTTCAGCCTTTATAAAATGATGAATTTTGAGCATCAACGCGGCAGCCTCTTTGCCGAATATGGTCCTCCAGATCCTTCATTTAATTTATACGAAGAAACATACGTGTTTAGAACTCCCTCCCCTCTATTTAAAGAAGTCTTCTATGTGCATGACACGGAGACTTTCATGCCAACACGTATTTTTACACGCTCATTGGTAAAAGAAGGTGTAGATGCTGTGCGTTCTCAGGAGTTTCAAGACTTTGTCAAGGCGAATGGCTATGTCAGAGATACGAAAGACCCTAACCATTATATTAACGAACAGGAACTAATGACAATGGATGTGGATATTATGGAAAGCAACAATAGCGTTGTTCTTTTCTTCTGGCAAATGCACATTCAGGATCGTGACTATGAGACGTTTAAGAGCCTCGAGTTAGGTCCACTTCACTTGCTCAATAAAGCTGACAAAAAACTCAGTGCGATAGATAAATATGAAAAATCGCAGAACAGTAAAGAAATAGCTCGGCAAGTTTCCAAGAACAGAGAGATAGAGGCTGTAGCTTACAAGACCACCGATCCATTGCTGATAACGCGAACATACTTTTTGTTTACACGTGGCGGAGACTTCCCGGCACCGAAAGAAATGGTGGGAAGCGTGGAACAGTATAGTTTGAGTTACAGTAATCCAAATCTTGGAATTTGGAGACAAGGTAAGGAATGGTTCGTTACTCGTGAATTTGACAAACTACTTACTTCCAACAATTTTGAATTTATTGGATACAACGGTAAGCATCATGTTTATGCACGCCGTTCCGACTGTCTGACATTGGCTATTTCCGGTGATAAATTCGCTGATATAAATGCAGGACAGCCCGTCATGCAAATAAGCGTTCTTTACAAGCCGGATGTTTTTTCAGGGAGCAAAACTACCATGGTATCCAAAGTGGAAAGAATGCTCAAGAAAGAAAATCGAAGAAAACTACAATAAAAGAAATGAAAAAATCAATTATATATCTATGTACATGCGCTGTCGTGGGGATGATGTTTGCCACATCGTGTCAGGACAACTTCAATTTGGAAGCACCCAATTCCGGCACACGCAATGTTACGATTAACAAGGATATCTTTGCAGTAAAAGGCTGCATCAATATCAAATTAAGTCCGGGAGAGAACTATGAGCTGGCAAGTTCATCAGACGGGAAAGTGGAAATGCAGAGTGTACCCTCGGCAATGGCTTCCGCAATGAAATTCTCGGGAGCTTACAGGATGGAAAGAGTTTTCAAACCGGCAGGCAAATACGAGGCACGTACCGTTGCCGTAGGTCTTGATCGCTGGTACACCGTATATTTTGATGAGAGTAAAGACGTTGGGGCTGTTCTTCAACAATTCAACAAAGTTAAGGGAGTTGAGTATGTTGAGCGCATCCTACCCATCGCTCATCCCGAAGTAACAGTCAAGTCAGTGAGAAATATTGAAACCACAGCCAAGACAACCAGTGCTAAGGGGAAATTCAACGACCCGCTGCTGCCCCAGCAATGGCATTATTACAACGATGGTTCAGTGAGTGCTACCGCTGTTCCGGGGGCTGACTGTAACGTCAAGCCTGTATGGGAAAAATATACAACAGGAACAAAAAATGTAATCGTTGCCGTAGTCGATGGTGGTATAGACGTAACCCACGAAGACTTGGTGGGAAACCTCTATGTGAATGAACTGGAAAAAAACGGAAAGCCTAACTTCGATGACGATGGTAATGGTTTCATTGATGATGTTTACGGCTACAACTTTGTTGAGGGCGATAATGTCGTTGGTGGCACGATAGAGCCTGATGACGAATCACATGGTACGCACGTTGCGGGAACTATTGCTGCACGCAACAACAACGGTAAAGGAGTCGCTGGTATTGCTGGTGGCGATGGAACTCCAGGTAGTGGAGTAAGGGTCATGAGTTGCCAGATTTTCAGAAAAAAGAATGAGCAGGGCGATGCGGCAGCAGCTATTAAGTACGCCGCCGACAATGGTGCTGTCATCTGTCAGAACTCATGGGGCTATCCCTCAGCTTCCGAAGTCACAGAAATGCCTAAGCTTTTGCAGGAAGCCATCGATTATTTCATTAAATATGCCGGTTGTGACGAAACTGGAAAGCAGAGATCCGATTCACCAATGAAGGGAGGAGTGGTCATTTTCGCCGCCGGTAACGAGAATAAGGAGTTTTCGGCTTACCCTGCTTGCTACGCTCCGACGGTTTCTGTTTCAGCGATGGCATGGGACTTCAAGAGAGCCAGCTACAGTAATTATGGGAAATGGGTAACCATCATGGCTCCGGGAGGCGACCAGGAGACCTACGGAACAGAAGGAGGTGTTTTAAGTACCGTCTCTATGGCGAAGAATCCAAAGGGTTATGCATTTCTTCAAGGAACCTCAATGGCTTGCCCACACGTTTCAGGTATTGCTGCGCTTGTCGCATCTTATTTTGGAAAACAGGGATTTACCAATGATGATCTTAAATCGCGTCTTGTCTCTGCATACCGCCCATTCAACATCGATGAAATGAATCCGATGTACAAAGGAAAGTTGGGAAAGGGCTACATTGATGCTGAGGCTGCATTTGAATCTGACACCAAGATAGCCCCCGATAAGGTTGAGAAGCTAAACCTTATCCCTGACTTCGTGGAAATCCGTGCAGAATGGAGCGTTGCTAAAGATGAGGATAAGACAGCCTCTTTCTACAGACTCTACATCAGTCCTAACGAACTCACGAAAGAGAATCTCAAGAACAAGACCTATCGAGAAATCAACGGTATTGGACATAAGCTGGGAGAGACACTGAAGTTCAACTTTGACAATCTACAGGACAACAAGGAATACTACATTGCCATTGTTGCCATCGACCGTTGGGGCAACATCTCGGAGCCTATCATTAAGAAGTGCAAGACAAAACTCAATCATACTCCTGAGGCAACGGGATTTCCCGAAGACGTTATCGAATTGAGCAACAACGAAAGAAAGACTTTCAGCTTCAACGTTGCTGATCCTGACGGACACAACTGGGACTTGAAGACTGCCGGCGATACAAAAGGCGTTTCATACACCATCAACAAATCAACGGTGAATATCACCATCGTCCCCGTTCTCGCAGCCGGCAACTATACTTGCAAGTTCATTATCTCCGACGATCTTGGTGCTAAATTGGAAAAGAATCTCAGATTCTGCATTTTCAAATATATGCCACCGAAACTTGAAAAGCCATTCGACAATTTTATTATCGGACTCGATGAGGGCGTTGTGAACATTCCGTTGAAGGGGCATTATTCGGGCAGTGCCAACAAAGAGCTGACCTACACGGTTAGTGCATCGAACAATAAGATTGCATCAGCCGGAATAACCAACAACAACATTCAAATCAAGGCTTTGGCAAAAGGCACGACCCGCATCAGCGTACTCGCTTCCGACGGTAGGCAAAACTCATCGGAAGGCTCGTTCCAACTTCGTGTCGTTGAGAGAAAGTCCGCTCCGGTCTATGCCGTCTATCCTATTCCGGTGAAAAGAGATATCAATGCTCTACTCAACCCGGAGGTTAGCCAAGCAGAATTCATCATCTCATCAACCGTAGGTGAACGAGTGATGAAAGCCAATGTAAAACCCGACAGCAAGCATGTTGCCACACTGAATCTCGCCAGCTTGCGCTCTGGCACCTACAAGCTGACAGTGCATACAAACAAGGGTGATTTCAGCAAAATGTTCATTAAACGATAAATTCAACAGACATGAAATCAAAACATATGATAATCATAGCTTGTGCAGCACTTTTCGGTGCTACACAAGCGAAAGCCCAAGGACAATCCCTACCAATTCTAACGGCAAATCCTGATTCCAAAACAGCAAGCATGGGCAATGCTTCGGTTGCAAGCGATGGAATGTACCTTTACAATACTCCCTCGGCGTTCTTCAACACCGATAAAAGGTTTACAGCCGATGCCTCAGCCTCGTTGTATGAAAAAGAAGATGGCGCACAAGGATTATTCGGTTTGTACACAGCCACAATAGGTTACAAACTTTTTAAGCGGCACTCAGTATTTGGAGGTTTCAGGTATGCCGGCGGACTAAAATTCAACGGATACGACATGATGGGCGAACCAACCAAGGAATATAAACCCTATGATTGGACTATTGATTTGGGCTACTCTTACATGATAGGCAATGGGTTGGCTGCTTATGCTACCGGAGCTTTTATCTTCAGCCATCTTTCTAAGAATGCCTACGGCGGTGCTTTTTCGGTGGGACTATCCTATACTAAAGATAACATCACAATGGCGAAAAGACCAGCCAACGTTATGATTGACGCCAAGGTGGAAGCTATAGGTCCTGACCTTGACTACGGTAATGGGCACAAAAGCTCAATGCCCACTCATGTTTCATTAGGAGGAAAAATGGAAGTTGATGTAACCGACATGCACAAAGTAGGTGCAGCGTTGGCCACACGCTATTTCTTCCGACCCACAGACGCCAAAGTTTTCATGTTGGGTGGCGGCGTTGAATACACCTACAACAACTTGTTGTCAGCAAGAGCAGGTTATGAGTATGGCGATCACAACCTCAGTCATTTCACAATGGGTGCGGGAGTCAAATACCATAACTTTCGCATCAATGGTGCTTATATGCTGAAAACTGCAGATGGTGGGAAAAGCTACTGCACCATTGGACTTGGATATGATTTCTAACAAAACAAATTATTCACAATCTAAAAATCAAATTATGAAAAAAGCATTATTCTCAATTTGTACATTGGCAATAAGTATTGCTGCCACAGCTCAGATTGTAACCGAGCCTGAAGGGAAGAAAATCGACAATATGTATCGCCATAGCGAATCTTGGGTGCGGGGATGGGTAAATTCAGAACCCGGTGTTTACGAAGGTTTGGTCTCGCAAATCATAGAGGGTACGGATGGATGTCTTTATGTTTACAACCCACTCTCAGGACTCGAAAGCAAATCTTGGATGAAACTTGACAAGACGGGAGAAGGAAAATACAAAGCTGTCTTCCCACAAAAATTCTATAAAGACAAGAGTGGTGGCGATGATGATTCGGAAAGAGGAAGCGATAGAGTATTTACGCTCAATCGTTTGGTCAATAAAGGAGATAATCAATATGAGGTGGTTGCACCGGATAAGAACTACATCGAGTTTTCATGGGATGGCTCGAAGCTTCAAATGGAAGGTATGGGCACCAAACAAGAAATATTGGGCATGGTGGATAATTCCGGCGTTTGGGATAGATTCTATGGCGATTGGAATATTACCATCAGCACGCTTGCATGCAAGTTGCTGACCCCTCCCACAACAGGTGTGAAGAAACAATATACGTTCACGTGCGCCGAAGAAAGTTCACCACGTGTTATTGATGCAATTGCAGAAGGAAACGACCTATACCTAAAGGGCATTTCAAAAAATCCGGCATTGGCAGACGCATGGGTAAAGATTACGTTAAATGGTAATAAGGCGACCTTGTTGACAAATCAGTATATGGGAACATCTACCAAGGGTGATTTTGGCAAGTATTCAGGCGACCTGATGAAATATCATATTTTTGCTGCTGCTTTCAAAGATGCAACAACGATGGCCGATAGAATTGATTTTTCAGTAGATACTGAAACGCAAAAGCTTACCACCGGCAATCTGCTTAAGATGTTTTTGGGTCTGAGCAGTGAGACTAATAATCCATCGGATGATTATGAGGTATTTGGAAATATGACATTGACTCCATTCGTTCAAAAAGCCGCAAAGCCGGAGACACCAAAACTGTTCTATTGCAATGCTACACCGAGTTATGATTACTCAACAACAACTACTATATTGGCTTTCTATGTAAACAATGCGGATGTAAATGGCAACTACCTCAGCCCGGACAAAATGTATTACAATGTTTATGTCAACGACAGTAAAGAGCCCTTTAAGTTTATAAAGAGCGAGTACTTCTACATTGACGATGATATGACAAACATTCCTTTCAACTACCAAGACAAAAAGAATGATGACATCAAATCGGATGGCAATCTACGCATCCTGCACTTCTATGATCCGGACATCACCAAACTCTCACTGGTTATGGTCTATGATGATGGAGAAAATGTATTTAAGAGTGAGCCATTAGTTGTGCAACCAACCTCTGCCGGCATCGAAAGCACAAAGTCGGACGAGCCTTGCAAGATGGAAGTTTACTCTGTTAACGGATATAAATTGAAGAAACTTCAAAAGGGATTGAACATCATAAAATATTCTGATGGAACAATGAAGAAAATATACGTTAAATGATTTTTAACCACTATAAAACAATAATGAGAGTGTACTTTCCGCCTACGAAATAATGACTTAATTGCAAAGATGGAAAGTTAATTGAAAGGCTGGATTCCAAGCGAGGAGTTCAGCCTTTAACTTTAACCCCAAATTGGTCATTAGAAAATGCCAAGAAGCTTTTTCCAATGACCAATTTGGACTAAATAATTTTGTTAGCCCTCACGCAAGATTGCATCAAACCATGAGACTTTACGTGTTTGGTTCTAATGCCGAATGGCACACATTCCTTTATGTCTTCAATTCGTATTCAGGTGATGACAACGCTTGATGGCGAACATTCGACCCGACCGGCACCATGAAATTATATGACAAAAACAGATGTTAAAACGAACTTTGTAATCAATTGATAATCAGCGTGATATTGATTATAATTTAAAAGGTCTGCTTTTGCACCCCGATTCATGACCTTTTGCATTGCAAAAGCTTACCTTTTGGAAAGCAAAAGCTAAGCTTTTGATAGATGAATGAAGAAAATTCAGGACATTATTAAACATTTCTTATATCGCCGGGAAGGATTTTTACATTTTCAACGACCCGGTAAAATAGGGGATTGGCTGAAATTCCATAAATAAAGAAAGGATGTGTCAAAACTAAAACTACATCTTATCGTCCGGTCAGTTTCACAAAAATTCCATCTGAAAAAGTATTTGCAGACAGAGGATTGATTTTGGAACGTTGCTTTGCAGAAGTCTTGCTATGTGGAAACATTTTGTTCTTCATTCATATTTTGTAACGAATTGCAATTAAACGATACTGAAAAGCTGCTTATTTTGCAAGTTTAAATGCAAAATAAGCAGCTTTTTGTCCATCTTGGTGCTTTAATCCGAAAAATTGAAAGTGATGTTTAGTGGATGGTGATGATGTATTCGCTCATGAAACTCGCGCCGGGCTGCAGATGGTTCATAAGATGACGCTCTCTGAATTCTCCTTTATAGCCCACAGCGTCCGCGATACCATACCATGGTTCTATGCAAATAAAGGGTGCGCACTTGCCATGTGGTGTCCAAATGCCTACTGCGGGAGTATTGAACTGCAATGACACCTCCGGCGCACCTTTCCGATTGAGTAGTTGAATATCGCTCAACTGGCTGTGTTCAAAAATCAGCGCATCGTCTTTGAAAGTGTTTTCATCAAATTCCAATATTCCCTCATCTGTTTCAAACTCCGTGTAACCTTTCAGTCGGTTTCCTTCCGGCGAGAGTTTTGTGCGCAGGAGTTTTTCAGCATTGAGTTTTAGGTATCCTTTGACAGGCTCTCCCTCTTTCACATCGGGGAGATTGAATGCCGGATGCCCACCTATTTGGAAGTGTATCTCCTTATTATCAACGTTTTGCACGTGCCACACCACATGAATTCTGTTTCTTTCCAGCTTGTAACTAACGCCCAAAATAAAGTGGAAGGGATAGATTTTATAAGTGGCTTCCGTATCGTGCATGCTAAATAACAGTCTGTTGGCATCTTTCTTGATTAGCTTAAACTCGGTGTCTCTCGCGAAGCCGTGCCTTTTGGAATGATATTCCTCTCCATCAATGCAGAAAGTATCTTGCCATAGCTTTCCCACCAATGGGAAGAGGATGGGTGAATGGCGATTCCAAAATTTGGGATGAGCCTGCCACAGATATTCCTTACCATTCTCATTTTTGATGCTTGTCAGCTCCGCGCCCAATTCCGATACGCGAATTGTCAGAAAGTCGTTTGCTATTTGTTCCATGATTTTGTATGAATGGGTTATGCGGTATATTAATATGGTGCCATGTTTCATGTGCAAATTTAAGAATAAAATTCCATAGTTCTCCTCTCTTTTTACTTGTTTTTTACCCTTATTTCTGTAAACAAAAGCGAAAAGAGGTAACAAATTGAAAGAAAAACGCGAAGAAGACTCATTTTTTAGGGTTAAAAAATTGGGTATATCATTTTTTAACTGTATTTTTGCATCGCCTTATTAATAGAAAGACATTCTATTTAATCCGTATTACAAACAAAAAGCGGTGGGGTTTCAAATCTCATCCACCTTAAAGAATAATAACTTTTAACCGTACAAAAAATGAATAACAATGTAAAAATTGGTAGCCTTCTCTCTGCCGAAAAAGTGAGTATGGGTCTCTCGCAACTCGGTTCTATATTGGCTACGAAGAAATTTTGGGTTGAATTGGTCATCATGACCGTAGGTATGTTCGTTGCAGCCCTTGGCGTTTATTTCTTCTTAATCCCCAGCAAGCTGATTATAGGCTCCATCACCGGTCTTTCTCTTGTGCTTGCCAAGTTGCTGCCTTTTATCTCTGTGGGCTCGATAATCTTCGTGATTAATGCCATATTGCTCATCCTCTCTTTCGTCTTGATTGGCAATGAGTTTGGTGCTAAGACAGTTTACACTGCGCTTATTCTTGGTCCGATGATTGATTTCATTGGCTCCATATTCCCAATGAGCGAGTCGATATTCGCGGTGCATGTGGCAGGGCAGACCATTGCCAATCCATGGTTCGACTTGCTCTGCTTTGTTGTGATATTAAGTGCCTCGCAAAGTATATTGTTCAGCATTAACGCTTCTACCGGCGGATTGGACATCTTAGGGAAGATTATCAACAAATACACTGGCGTGAGTTTAGGAACATCCGTCAGCGTGGGTGGTGCGCTCATCTGCTGCACGGCTTTCGCAATCAACGATGTGGATCTTGTGGTTATCGGTCTGATTGGAACATGGCTCAACGGTATCATCATTAATCATTTTATGACCGGCATGAGCGGCAAACGGCGCGTGTTTATTATCTCCAAAGATTATGAGAAGATTATGAGTTATGTAATCAATGAAATCAAACGCGGCGTTACCATGCATGAAATCATTGGCGGTTTCAGCCATGAGAAGTCAATGCAGCTGGAAATTATCCTCACCGGCGACGACCTTCAGAAGCTGATGGCATACTTGGGCGATGAACGCATCGAGTCGTTTGTTACCACCGACACGGTGAATGAGGTATATGGGCTTTGGAACAGAAGATCAAAACGACATTAATATAGAAAAACTTGAATTCCACAGGGCAAGTCTTGCTCTGTGGAATTATTATGTCTCATAGAAAAACAACATGAATTTAAGAACTATTTTTGCACTATTGATTATGGGTGGCATCACCGCATCGGCTCAAGAAACCAAGCCTTTGAGTCTTGATGTTGAGGCACGCGGCGATTATCAGCACACCACCATTGACGGCACCAAAGACAAGGACAACAGTGGTTTTAAGGGTAATATCGTTGATTTCGTATTAAAAGGCGATATCACTCCAAAGTTTTCATACGCTTATCGTCAGCGACTGAATGGCATCAATAAAGATTATTCATTCTTCGATGCTACCGATTGGCTGTTCCTGAAATACAAACCCACCAAGAACCTCTCGCTGATAACGGGTAAATACATCGTTCTTGTGTCCGGATGGGAACTTTATCCGGCTCCTATCGATTGCTATTTCCTTTCAGAATTTTGTTATAACTTCCCCTGTTATCAATGGGGACTGGCGGGAGAGTTCGTTACCAACAGTGGCAACGATACCTTTGTTGGGCAGGTTTGCCAAAGTCCGTATCAGAAAAACTACAAGAACATGACCGGACACAGTGCCGATATGTATGCTTACAATCTGCAATGGATGGGCGTTCATGGATTTTATGAATCAAACTGGTCGATAAACTTGTTGGAATATGCTCCCAACAAATTTATTAACTATATTGCTTTGGGCAACCGGTTTCGGCTTGGCAGCAATGTTCAGATAGAGCTGGACTACATGAATCGAGCTTCCTCTCATCAAGCGTTCTTTGGTAAAGATTGTTCCGTTGTGGGACAGGTGTCTTATCAGCCAACGGAGAAAGTGAATGTATTTGCGAAGGCAAGCTATGAGGTCAATCATTCCGGTACCGATGCTGACGTTGCAGTTCAGGACGGTACTGAGCTGACACGCGTGGGGGCAGGATTTGAATATTTCCCATTGAAAGACAAGAACATCCGGGTACACGGATATTATAGTTATGCTTTTGGAAAAAACACCAATCCACAAGCGGTTGTTCACGATAAGGAGTCGCAGGTGAACGTTGGTGTAACTTGGCGAGTAAAGGTTCTCTAACATTAAATATGACGAAGAAGGGAAGTGCTTGTGAGAGTACTTCCCTTTGCTTTTAAATTGTAAGCATTTTTGTTTTTAAGGTCTGTATAAGGATGATAAGAAGAAGCTTTTTTATGCTTATACCCATGTTCCAACAGCTCTTTGTTTCAATTTAACAGGTAGCCCTGTTATCATTTTTTCACACCCTTATTCTATCTTTTTTTGTCTTGAAAGTTAAACGTATTAAGTTTGTTATCAACAAGTTGTAATCCTATTGCTAAATCTTGTCAGCATTTTTTCTTTATTCCTGTATCATAAAAAAAGATGGCAAGAAGCGTTTTTTCTTCAACTTATTCCTTTAATTCTTTTACTTTTTCATCTTTCTGTCGTATCTTTGCACTTGGGTAGCTCATACCCTCACAAGGAATCGTGATTTCATTCCTTGGGATGATGAAAGAACAGCATTAGGATAATTAAAAATAACAGTTATGGTAAAAAATCAACCGAAGACAATAATCCGCGAGATTAAGAACTTTTTGTTTATAGCCATCGCCATATCCATAGCGAGTTTTGGTTGGTGTGCGTTTATCTTGCCCCACAAAATACCAATTGGTGGTATCGCGGGTTTTTCATCTGTTGTGTTTTGGGGAGTAAATATCCCCGTACAATACACTTATTTCACGCTTAACATTGCCTTGTTGCTGATTGCGTTGAAGATTTTGGGATGGAAATTCTGCGTCAGAACCATCTTTGCCGTTGTGGTTTTCACGATTCAGACATCCATCTTTCAAGCATTATTGAAAGACACCACACTATTTTCCAACCAGCCTTTCCTCGCCTGTGTGATAGGGGGTGCACTGTTGGGAATAGGGACAGGCATCGCATTGCAATACAATGCCAGTACGGGAGGTTCTGACGTGATTGCGGCAATGATAAATAAGCACCATGATGTATCATTGGGGAAGGTCATCTTGGCCTGCGACTTGATTATCATCACTTCCGGTTATGTGGTTCTAAAGAACTGGGAGAATATCATTTATGGTTATATCACGCTGTTTGTCATGACCTCCGTAGTGGATTACGTAATCAATGGTATGCGTGGTTCCGTCCAATTCTTCGTTGTGTCAGAGAAATGGCAGGAAATAGGCAATGCCATCAATAATGACGTGCAACGCGGATGTACGCTGATTGATGCCCGGGGCTTTTATACAGGCAAGGAAATGGGCATGCTGTTCATTCTTGCACGTCGCACGGAAACACGAGAAATCTTCCAAGTCATTGATGAAATCGACCCTGAAGCATTTATCTCTCAGAGTTCCGTCAATGGCGTATATGGCATAGGTTTTGACCGGATGAAAGTAGGGAAGCGCAAAAAACTTTCGGTCAAAGAGGCGTAAGTTCGTGGAAAGTCGTAACTTTGCAACATGAACTATGATGAGATAAAAGGGAAAAAGATTGCCGTATTGTTGTCCGGGGGTGTAGATAGCTCGGTTGTCGTTTATGAGTTGGCTCGTATGGGGTTAGCTCCTGATTGTTTCTACATAAAAATCGGTCCGGAGGAAAAGGAGGAATGGGATTGCAATTCCGAAGAAGACTTCGAGATGGCGACTGCCGTTGCTCGTCGTTATGGGTGCAAACTTGAAGTAATTGACTGCCATCGGGAATATTGGGATAAAGTAACGAAATACACGATGGAAAAGGTGAAAGCCGGGTTTACACCCAACCCTGATGTGATGTGCAATCGATTGATAAAGTTTGGAGCCTTCGACGAGAAGCGAGGATATGATTACGACCTTATTGCAACGGGACATTACGCGCAAACCAAATGGATTTGCGGAAAGAAATGGCTCTGTACTGCTCCCGATCCCGTGAAAGACCAGACTGATTTTCTCGCACAGATATACGATTGGCAACTGCGCAAAGCCATCTTTCCCATCGGTCATTACGTTAAGAACGAAGTACGTGAAATTGCCGAACGGGAAAACCTTATCACGGCACATCGCAAAGATTCGCAAGGAATCTGCTTCTTGGGAAATATCGACTACAACGAGTATGTACGTCGATATTTGGGAGAACAAAAAGGCGATGTCGTGGAGTTGGAAACCGGCAAGAAGATTGGAGAACACAAAGGATTGTGGTTTCACACCATCGGACAACGCAAAGGCTTGGGATTTGGTGGAGGTCCGTGGTTCGTAGTCAAGAAAGATGTCGCCAACAACTTGCTCTTTGTAAGTCATGGCTATGATCCGGAAACAGCATATAAAAAAGATTTTAAGGTGCACGATTTGCATTGGCTGACGGAAGCCTCTCAGCCTCAAGATGCATCCGAGAGTTTTATTCCTGTTACTTTCAAGATTCGCCATACACCGGAGTTCCACAAAGGAAGTTTGGAACTGATGAGCGAAACAACATCCGCCCCATTTCCAACCGCGTTGATTCATTCAGACGACAAGATTCACGGAGTGGCACCGGGACAGTTCTGTGTCATCTATGACGAAGCACACGAACGTTGTTTCGGTTCTGCGGAGATTACACTTTAATCTTCAAGACTATATGCAAACAAAAAGATTGGCTTTCGCGCGTTGGAACCAACCTTTTTAATGCCGGAACTAAGCGCAACAAGGCGCATGGTCATGGTCGATCGGTAGATAGAGAAACGTCCTAAAGCAACCGGTAAGCAGATGAGACAACTCAACCTTTTTGAAAGCGAAAATGATTTCGGAAAATATCGCTACGGTTGTTTCGTCAAAAATCTTCAATTCTCTGTCGCTTTCCAAAAGGTAAGCTTTTGCATTGCAAAGGGTTATATCACCACACCGAATATTGTTTGTAAAACTTTCTGTTTTACTATTTTAAAAGATTTATACACCATTTAGTCCTGTTTTTTTTAGCTTTATTTTAACCTCTTACGCTCCCAACGAATGGGACTCAAGCATAGGCTACGACCCATTTTGGAACTGGAGAGTGGAAGTAATGACCCCATGGCCTATATGCTCACCTTAGTTTTGATGGATGTAGTACTTTCCGGAACGCATTTTTCTATCCAAGGACTTGCCGTCAACCTACTTGAACAATTTTTGTTAGGGGGAGCCATCGGCTATTGTGCAGGACGCATAACTGTTTGGTTAATCAATCATATTAACTTGCCCAATACAGCTCTCTACCCTGTGCTTCTTCTATGTATGGTTTTTATTACGTTCACGCTTACGGATGTCGTGCATGGCAACGGCTATCTTGCTGTTTACATTGCGGGACTCGTAGTGGGCAACAGTCGTTTATCCTACCGTCGCGAAATGGCAACTTTTCTTGACGGACTCACATGGCTACTTCAGATTGTACTCTTTCTGACACTTGGACTGCTCGTCAATCCATCGGAAATGGCTGGGGTGAGCTTAATGGCACTCGCCATTGGCTTGTTTATTATGTTCGTTTCCCGCCCTATAAGCGTGATAATTTGTCTTTTACCTTATCCAAAGATTCCTTGGCGTGCCAAAACCTTTCTGTCTTGGGTTGGGCTTCGTGGTGCCGTACCGATTATTTTTGCCACTTATCCTCTTATCAACAACATAGAAGGTGCCGACATCATCTTCAATATAGTGTTCTTCATCACCCTCATCTCGCTTCTCGTACAGGGAACAACCATTTCCTTTATTGCACGCAAGCTCAATTTGGATTTGCCAGAGGAGAAAACCGGCAATGAGTTTGGTGTGGAAATACCGGAAGAATTAGGTTCTCAGCTAAAGGAAGTCATCCTTACGGATGAGATGCTTGAAAATGGCAACTTGCTTTCAGAGATGAATATTCCTAAAAATACACTCGTAATGATGGTGAAGCGTGGCAAGTCAATCATCGTACCCAATGGAAAACTTAAAATGGAGAAGGGCGATATTCTTCTCTGTCTCTCCGGAGGAAGATAAAGCTGTTGATATGGGCACAAAACAGCAACGTGAGGGAGACCTCGGGAGGAATGGAAATGTTCCTCTTGAGGAACGCGTACCTTCCATGGGTGGAATGTGGATGTTCCATTGGTGGAATGTGGACGTTCCATGAGTGGAATATAAGCGTTACGCGGCAAGCGAATAACACTTATCACCGACGAAGCGAAAAACGACCGGAGGAAAACTCCAATCGCAGGCAATTGGGAAATTAACTGAATTTCCCTGTATATGTCAATGTTCCATCTGCCCTTGTTTGGGTTGGGACATCATCTATATTGATAATTGATATTTTGCCGAATATTTTTCGATGGGGCTTTGACGGACGAGGCAAGTGTCGATAATGGGGCGGATAACCTACGAGCGAACCATCGCCCAATTCAGTTGTAAACTCTCGTGCGACCCCAAGTTATGGAACGCTCGTGAGAGCAGGCTAAATGGTAAGAGCCGTGAGGCGGTGGCAACGAATGGCAAGTTGGAACGCTTGCTACTCTCGGTACAATCTTCTTATCAAAACCTTTGCGACCGTGGTGTTACGTTTACAGCATCGGACATCAAGGAGCTGTTTCAAGGAAGTATGCAAACTCAAACCACATTTTTGGAACGATACGACCGAATGGTCAAGGAAATGGAGCAAAAGGTGGGTGTTGAAATAAAGGCGCAGAGTCAACCAGCAAGT
>NZ_SDIK01000108.1 GCF_008016795.1 Prevotella brunnea | reverse complement strand
CAACGTCTCGGACGAGAGCGTCGTGGAACAGTTCTCGGAGAACGCCTACTACCAGTATTTTTGCGGAATGGAATCCTTCACCATCGCCAAACCTTGCGTACCGACGGAACTCGTGGAGTTCCGCCATCGCATTGGCGAAGCGGGTATGGAGTTGATTCTCAAGGAGAGCATCCGGGTAAATCTGATGCTTGACGACAAGCGGAAAGAGAATGAAAACAGAAATGACGGCAAGGACGGTCGTGGACGCAAGTCCGACACCGAGCAGACAGCCTTTATCGACTCTACCGTGCAGGAGAAGAACGTCACGTTCCCCACGGATTCGAAACTCCTGAATAAAATCATCGGTTTCTGCCGCGACGTGGCTCATGCAGAGCATCTCAAAGTGCGCCAAAGCTATGCCAGGGAAATCAAGAGACTTAAGCTTGTGCAGTGTTTCCGTGGCAGGAAGAACAGTTCAGCCAAGGTAAGGAAGGCCGACCGTCGGATGCGTACCATCGCCGGAAGACTGTTGCGCGAACTGGTTCGGAATTTGCCCCCTGAGAACTCTTACCAAGAACGTATTGAGGTCTGCATGAAGTTCGTTAACGGCGAGAGAATGGACGGTCACAAGATCTACTCCCTTCATGAGCCGGACGTGTTGTGCATCAGCAAGGGGAAGGATCACAAGAAATACGAGTTCGGCAATAAAGTCTCCCTTGTCAGACTGTGGAATGGTCTCATTGTTGGTGCATTATCTTTCCGCAATGAATACGACGGTCACACGATAGACAAGGCAATGGAGCAGGTCGGCAGGGTCTATGGCAGGAAAATCAAAAGACTCGCGGGGGATAGAGGGTATCGCGGGCAGGAAACGTGCGGAGAGACGAACATCATGATACCCGGCGTTCCCAAGGCAAGCGACTCGCCACACACGAAAAAGAAAAAACAAAGGTTCTTCCGCAAGAGAGCAGGAATAGAGCCTGTTATAGGGCACTGCAAGGCAGATCATCGATTGGGGAGGAACTTCTACAAGGGTCTCTTGGGTGATGCCATCAACGTGATGCTCGCTGCGGCTGCATTCAACTTCAAAAGTGCCATGCGGTTTCTTTTGTGCCTTCTTCGAAGCATGATAAAATGGAGTATTCAAGGAGTGGATTCCAACTTTAACGAAACAACGGTGTTATCC
>NZ_SDIK01000107.1 GCF_008016795.1 Prevotella brunnea | reverse complement strand
TGCCAATCAAGCAAATTTACAACCGCTAAGAAGCTTTTTTAGCACCTTTAGCTCACGCCTTTGCATACAAACTTACAATGAATTTAGGCGTAATGGACATTTGGTAGGCTGAAAAGCTCCAAATGTCCATTACGCCGAAAATCATTTATAAATTGCCTATTTTAGCTTTATTCTTTATTCCCATTAAGTTCTCAGTTTTTCCAAGCAATGTGTATGATTGAGCCTTAATTTTAGCTTCTTGTTTTGCTAAAACTATTTGTTCAATATTTTTAGATAATTTTTCTTTGAGTGATCCGTCCGTTGGAATTGGTATCTTCACTTCCATAAGTCTATTCCCAAGCGTAGAAATCGTTCCTTGTCTGAATGATTTTGACTCAATTTGTTTTTGCACTATTTCTAAACCTAATAGTGCTAAAAGCAGATGTGGCGACAATTTTTTCTTATTAGTTACTTTTATCCTTCTAAAATGACTTTGAAAAACAATTTTTGTATCAGCCTCAGTTATCATTGCGGTTCTTCCCATCAGATATGTACCATCATTGACTACTAAAATATCTTCTGGTTCAACATTTTGTTTCTCTTTATATAGTTCGTATATATCTTCGGATAAACAATGGGTACAATCTGTTGTAATTTCCCAGTTAGAAACTTCAGAAGTTCTTACGAATGGAATGTCCCCCGTTCCATAGTTTTCACTACCCACCTCATTACCTCGACATACTTTTATGATTTCTTCCTTTTCTAAATCTCTAATAGTTTTTATTTCGTATTTGCCACTTTCAATATACGAATTCAATTCGTTTTCAATATCTGGGTTATAGTATTTGGGCAATAATATGTTGTTTCTTAGGTCGCTTATTTTCATTTTCCAGCCCAAGTGCGAATATTTATTTATCTTATCAATATTTTTTATATAATCTGGAATTAGAGAAATCTCGTCCTC
>NZ_SDIK01000010.1 GCF_008016795.1 Prevotella brunnea | reverse complement strand
GACCATCAGGCGGATAGGCTTAGCCATGCGTCCGTTGTCCTTACAGTACAAGGGGGCAAAGGAACGCTCAAAGGTTTCCCAATTTATCAGATTGGCAAGTTTATACATTGGATGGGTGGGATTGAGCATGGATGCCAAGTCCCAAAACATTGATACCTGATGGGTGTTGTATGGAGATTTATACATTGTTGATTTGCAAGATTTTACTATGCAAAGATACAAAAGCTTGTAGATATATGCAAATAATAGAAAGGTTATTTTATTGATAATCAATAGATTATTTACTTTTCAAGGAACGACTAAATAGTTTTTAGAGCTGTCAAAAGAAAATGTAACGCGAGTTCGGGATAAGAAAATCTTTAGAAAAGTTTCAATTGCCTTGATTTCTCTACGTGTACCGGCAGTGCCTCCGGCTTATTGTCAAAGAAACAATAGGCTGTAAGAGCAGAACACAAGTTCATGATGAAATTATGTATTGATCGATGCCGTGAATGTACAAGGTCAGCCTATTACCAACTTTTTAAGAATTTTTCTTATCCCGAACTCGCGTATGTACGAAAAATGTTGTAAATTTGTCGTTAGAATAAAACGATCATTATCATAACTATCCCATCTATGAAGAAACTATTAGTTTTTGCAGGTGCCTTGATGCTGTCGGCTTCAGCGATGGCGCAGCAAACCCTTGAAAGTCAGATTGCAGAGTTAAAACAAAAGACTGAAGCACAGCAGCAACAGCTGAATGGTCTTTCCCTGCGTGTGAGCGAGGTGGAACAGCTGAATGTCGATCTGCGTAAGGCGATGAACTTTGGCAAGGCCATCACGACGGCACCAGGCAGCAATGGCGTAACCTACAAGTTGATTTCACTGAAGGGAAACAAGGCAGAAAAGACCATTACGGCAGTCTTCCAGATGTCTACAACAGGTGAATTGGTGGATATAGTTATTTTTGGATATGAAGCCTCCTATGTGGATTTGTACGGAGATCGAAAAAGGACAGAGAACCTTACCGTTGGTAATGACGTGATGGTCAGGATATTCAAAGATACCCCAACCAACGGTCGAATCATCTTCAATGATGTGGATATAGACAAGGTGAAGGAAATCAAACTGTTGCGCTTTGAAGTCCTCAATGGAGAGAATAAAGAATCCGTCATGTTTAAGGATTTGAAGGTGGAGTGGTAAAAGTGCTATCTTTTCAATTTCCACTCTCCATCCACCACATAACCACCATTGTCACCCACTTCCCATTGTGCATTTCGTTTGAAAGCCGATGTCTAGCGTGAAAGGACGTTATCAAGAATGCCATTGAAACGATGAGCCATTTAAATGGGCATAGGTTGGATCACTTGCAGAGTAGAGGGCAAGGCTTTGAAGTCAATGCCTTCTGAAGCCAAGTTAAAAATGCATTTGTGCGAGAAATCGACTCAATAGTGGCTCAGTAGGGGGGGGTAAAAACGACAAAAGAGGATTTCGTTTCTGAAATCCTCTTTTGTCGTTTGTGATCCGCATGGGGCTCGAACCCATGACCCCAACATTAAAAGTGTTGTGCTCTACCAGCTGAGCTAGCGGATCTTCCTACTCTCCTTTCGAAAGCGAGTGCAAAGGTATGGACTTTTTTTTGTATTTCCAAATTTTTTATTGTCTTTTTCTAAAATTTTAAGCAAGGACATCTTCTTTTTTTCCTCTTTTATTCGGTTAAGCTCGTGGCTGTTTCCTAATTGGCGGATGGGGTTGATGGAGATTCCGGTGCGTTGTCTTCATCGGTTTCTTTGGTAACGTATCGTTTCCAATAGGCAATGAGCAGGGTTGTTAACGGCAGTGCCACAATCAAACCGATAAATCCTAAAAGCACTCCCCATACGGATAGTGAGAGTAATAGGATAGCCGGATTGAGTCCCATGGCTTTACCCATGACTTTGGGTGTTACAATCATGTCGCAGATGAGTTGTACGATGATGAACACTGCTATGGCAGATAGTAGGACAAGCCAGAAGTTCTGTCCTGTGTCTGCGGCTTTTAGCAGTGCTAACAACGCTGCGGGGATGAGGGCGAAGGTGTGGAGATAGGGGACGAGATTGAGGATGCCAATGAGGATGCCCATACCGATTGCCATGGGGAATCCGATGATGGTAAATCCGATAGCGAAGAGGATGCCCATGATGAGCGATACCATGCCTTGACCGCGTATGTAGTTGTTGAGTTCTCGTTCCACGTCTTGTGCCAGACCTGTCCAGAATGGGCGTACATTCTTTGGGAAGATTTTTATCCATTTGGTAGTTAGCTTCTCATAGTCGAGCAAGATGAAAAATAAATACAATAGGGTAATAAACGATGCTATGATTGATAGAATAATGCTGGCAGTCTGTCCTATCACGGCAAATACTTTTGGCATGGCTGTTTGAATTGCCTTTGTAAAGTTTTGGCTATTAAGGAACTTCTCAATATCTTTTTGGTGCTCGTTTATCCATTCCTGAATGGCTGCCGAAATGCTGTTGGTTTCGGATGTGCTTTGCAGATAGTGTGTGGCAATGGCTATGAATTTCTCGAATTGTTCAATCAGTGGTGGTATGATGAAATAGGATATTCCGGCGATGATTGCCACCACGAAAAGGAAGGTTGCGATGATGCTCAACGCACGCGTCGGTACATGAAGTTTGAATTGCACAAACTTTACTGTGGGATGGAGGAGGTAAGCGAAGAGCCACGCGATGAAGAAGGGTAGTAGAACTCCGGAAAGTGTTTTTACGATGAAGAATGCGGCGATGATGGCAAGGGCTATCAAGGTCCATCTTATGAATTTGTCGAATGTAATGGGTTGTTGCATATTGTTTTCTGTTCGTTTCTATTTCTGAAATTATTTGTTAGTTTCTTTATTCTCCTTGTCGTTTTTTATCTTCTTGTATTGCTTGTTGGTAGCAGTTTCTGCACAACGGTTCGTATTCTTCTTTTTCTCCAAGCATTACCCTACGATTGTTTGCTATCAATCGATGGCTGCCATAAGCCAATGCTCCACATTTTACGCAGATGGCATGCACCTTTGTTACTTCGTCGGCTATGGCGCAAAGAGCCGGGATTGGACCGAAAGGCACTCCCTTGAAGTCCATGTCCAGACCGGCGATGATAACACGCGTTCCGTTGTTTGCCAGTTGGTTGCACACATCAATGAGCCCATCGTCCAAGAATTGCGCTTCATCGATTCCCACTACCTCTATGTTTGCCGACAACAATAGAATGTTGCCCGATGAGTCTATCGGTGTGGAGTGAATGGCATTTTGGTCGTGGCTTACCACATCCTCATCCGAGTAGCGTGTGTCGATTGCCGGTTTAAAAATCTCCACCCTTTGTCTTGCGAATTTCGCGCGTTTCAGTCGTCGGATGAGTTCTTCAGTTTTGCCCGAGAACATACTTCCGCAAATCACTTCTATGCGACCTTGTCGTCTTCTTTCGCCATTTGAATTGTCGATTTCAGTCATAGTATTTGCAAAGATAAAAAAAAATGGATAAATAGTTTTACTCAAAAAGTTAAAAGTTCTTTGTCGTTATTTCGTTCAAATTTCAATTTTGCGTAAAATGTAATGCCGATATATGTGATGATAAGAACTTGGTAATGGTTTTACTCCAAAGGCAGACTGTGTGATTTTGTGCCAACTTTTCTTTTTTTAGCATTTCTTTTATTGAAGTGTGGCGAAACGATTGTACATGTAAAAAATCCTAATTTTTTTTGAGTTTTCATCGATTTACTTTACATTTGCAGCATATATGGGTATATTATATCTTGTGCCAACGCCGGTGGGAAATATGGAAGATATGACTTTCCGTGCTGTCCGTATCTTGAAAGAGGCAGACCTCGTGCTCTGTGAGGATACTCGTACTTCGGGTATTCTGTTGAAACATTTTGAGATAAGAAACCGTCTGATGGCACACCATAAGTTCAATGAGCATGCTACGGCTTTAGGAATTGTCGAACGGATGAAAGCAGGTGAAACGGTTGCCCTCATTTCAGATGCCGGCACTCCGGGAATAAGCGATCCTGGCTTTCTGCTTGCCCGACAGGCTATAGCCGCCGGGATAACGGTGCAAACTCTGCCCGGTGCCACAGCGTTGATACCGGCTTTGGTTTCCAGCGGATTGCCTTGCGATAGGTTTTGCTTTGAGGGCTTTCTTCCACAAAAAAAAGGCAGGCAAACTCATCTTGATGGTTTGGCGGATGAGGCTCGAACAATGGTTTTTTATGAATCGCCTTACAGAGTTCTTAAAACGTTAGAACAATTTGTCGAAGTGTTTGGAGAGGACAGGCAGGTGAGTTGTTGCAGAGAGATATCAAAACTCCATGAGGAAAGCGTGAGAGGGACGCTGAAAGAAGTTGTGGCTCATTTCAGGCAGACGGAACCCCGTGGCGAGTTTGTCCTCGTTTTGGCTGGAAAGGAGAAGAAAAAGAAGATAGATAAACAAAAAATTAAAGCGATAGAATAAACGTGAAGAAGAATATATCTTCAGAATAGAAACATAAAATTGAAAGGATTATGAAAAAGCTATTATTTTTTGCGGTATGTGGCATGATGACATTAGCTTCATGCAATCAAAACAAGAAACCTGCCATCAATCCGGCGGAAATCCAAAATGACTCCCTGCGCGCCATCATTGATGCTCGCGACAACGAGGTGAACGACATGATGGCTACGTTGAACATGATTCAGCAAGGATTTGCTGAAATCAACGCAGCAGAGAATCGCGTTACGTTGGCAAAGGATGGTGAGGGCGCAGATAAAACTACGCAGATTAAGGAAAACATCCAATTCATTGCGAAACGCATGAAGGAAAATCGCGAACTCATTAAGAAGTTGGAACAACAGCTTCAAGAGACGGGCTTTAAGGGTGAGGAAATGCGCAAGACACTCAAGCAACTGACGGCACAGCTTGCACAGAAAGATAGCGAACTGCGGCAGTTGCGTAAGGAATTGGAGTCGAAGAATATTCACATTAAAGAACTGGATGAGACCATTACAGGCTTGAATACGGATGTGAGCAACTTAAAAACCGACAAAGAGAAACTCACTACAGAGAAGCACTCTTTGGAAAGCGAGAAACAAAATCTGCAAAACGAGACAAGGCAGAAGAGCGAGACTATCAATACACAGGACAAACAATTGAATACTGGATGGTATGTATTCGGAACAAAACATGAGTTGAAAGAACAGCGCATCCTTGACAATGGAAAAGTGTTACAGGGTAGCTTCAACAAGAGTTACTTTACGAAAATCGACATTCGCTCGACCAGCGAAATCAAATTGTATAGCAAGAGTGTTAAACTGCTTACTGCTCACCCGGGTAGCAGCTATACGCTTGTGAAAGATGCCACCGGACAGTACATTCTTCGCATCTCCGATCCGCAGACGTTCTGGAGTACCAGCAAATATTTGGTAGTGCAAGTAAAGTAAATATATAAGATAGATTGTCGTAAGAATCAAAAAGTTAGGCAGGGTAGTGTCGTTATATTGACATGTTACCCTGCCTTTTTAGATTATAGTGTGATGGCACAACCGGCGATTGCCCAAATACCGGGTTGTGGCACATTGCCGTAATCCAAGTAATTACAATCTAACAGATTATTGCCTTCCATATAAGCGGTCCATTTCTCATTGCTCCAACTCAGGCGAGCATCCAATACACCGTATGTGGCATAGGAATGTCGATTGTTATCCACGTCGATGTAGCTGCCCATGCGATGTTGTAATCTGTAGTTAAGTCCCAAATCAAGCCTTTTCCATAGATTGAGCTGCATATTGGCGCACAACTTGTTTTTCAGATATTCCAAGACATACTTGCTCACAAGTCCTTCGTGTTCTTTCTCGTTTTGATTTAGGAAGCTATAAGCTATTCCAACCTTTTTTATAATATGCTGTGAAGGTATCAGGTTTAGCATATTTACATCAATGGAAGCCTCTATACCCAATGTGTTTATTTTTCCGAAGTTTACGCTTTTCCAAAGTACTGCTCCGTTTTCATCCAATGTTCCGTCAGATATCCAGTCAATGAGATTCTTTTGATGATTATAGAAAATGCTTGCCTTACCTATTATATGAGCTGTGTTATACTTTATTCCGGTTTCCAATGCCGAAAGTTCTTCCGGGCGCAAATGCTTATTTGCTTTATGTCCGCCTACGGAATAGAAGAGTTCGGTGAATGATGGCATGCGCAAGGACGTATTGTATGATGCGTATAGTTTCCAAGCATCGCCAAAACGATAAGAGATATCTATGCCCGGATAGACCCGCATACTCATGTCTGCCTGACTATTTTTTACTGCGATAATGCCTGCGGATAGCGTAAATCTGTTTAAGATTAAGTTATGTTCCAACACAAATTGCATGTTTGTTCGGTTGAAGCCATTTGTATAATCCTTATCCGTGCCATGTATGCGATGTGGTCGATAGAGCTTTTCTCCGAGATTGCTGCTTATCAAGTCCTCATGGCGCATCTCGGCACCGAATGCCGTGCGTCCGAAGCTCCAATCAAAATAAGCGTTCAGATTGATTCCATACACGTCAGTTCGATGATAATTGAAAGGATATTTATCGGGAGCGTTGCGAAACAGCTCAAATCTGTCCATGCTTCTGTTCCAATAAATAGATGGTTTGACATGAAAAACCCCCTTTTTATTTTCAGCTTGCACGGCAGTAAACGTTTTCAACGTGTGTTCAAATTGGTCATCGTATTTTACGCTGTAAAAAGTATTGGCCCCAAAGTTCTTCACGCTTAACCCGGCATGCCAGTCCACGGTAATCAGTTCATCGTTGTAATTACCTTGATAGAAAGCTTTTCCTACGTTATAATCAGCGTTGAGGCTGCCTTTCTTGTTTCGTAGATAGCCATCGCTGCGGATATAAGATCCGGAAATTTGGTTGTTCCATTTGTCTTTTGCAAGGTTCGCTCTTGCTCCCACGTTAAGATAACCATAGGAACCACCTTCTATACGTGTAGAGAGAGAAGTTTTTAGTGGAGTTCTCGTAACAATGTTTATCGCACCCAATAACGATGAGGTGCCATAAACTCTTCCTGCCGGACCTTCGAGTATCTCAACGCGTTCTATTTCGCTGATATCTACCGGGAAATCGAAGGTATTGTGTCCCGTCTGTGCATCTCCGATATTGATACCGTTAAGTAGAACTGTTATTTGTTCGGAGTTACCACCTCGTATGCCTACATCGGTCAAAGCCCCCAATGGTCCTTTCTGGCGCACATCCACGCCCACGGCATACTTTAACAGGTCGTTTACACTTTGTACCGGCGCCGTTTGTATGTTCTCACGACTCAGTACAGTTACCATTCTCGCTTGCTGGCTCACGGTCAGCGGCGCACGCGTGCCGGTAACGCTCACCTCTTCCAGCACCACATTTCTATCGGTTGCCATCGTGTCGTTGTCAATACGATCCGTGTCGATGCTAATGCTGTTGGCAGTAGCATGTTGGAGTGTTGCGACACTCAGTACACCAATAATCACTTCTTTGCCAATGACGGAAAAGAGCGAATAGCTGTGGTTGTTGAAGTGAATAAACTTCAGCACGTTGCGCTTGTTAAAAATTGGTTTGTACATAATAAATATAAATTAATTTACAACCTTTGCGCTTCATCCAAAGAGAAGTAAAGGTTTTCGGGGTGCAAAAGTACATAAAATATCATACAAACTGTGGAATAAAGAGTGTTTTATTCAAAAAGGAAAATAAATCAGGCGGAAGCAAACTGATTAAAAAATATTTCTTACTTTTGCAATCTGATAATCGAAAAAAGGCGGACGGAGAGCTTTTTCGCTATTTTCAAAATCTCGAGACAAACAAAACAATATACACAATGAAAGCATTGATTGACCGCATTCTCAAAGATGGCAAATGCTATGAAGGGGGAATACTCAAAGTTGACAAGTTTATTAATCACCAGATGGATCCCAATCTGATGAAACAGGTTGCCGTGGAGCTTATTCGGCGTTATGCCTCCACCGATATAAATAAAATTCTAACGGTGGAAGCGAGTGGGATTGCACCTGCCATCATGATGGGTTTTCTATTGGATTTGCCGGTGGTTTTTGCCAAGAAAAAGAAACCTTCCACCATGTCGGGCATGCTTTCCACTACCATTTTCTCGTTCACCAAACAGCGCGAATATACAGTTTGCATCTCCAAAGATTATCTCACGCCTAACGACAAAGTGCTTTTTGTGGATGATTTTCTTGCTTACGGCAATGCCGCCAAAGGCATTATCGACCTTTGTCAGCAAGCCGGAGCGGAACTTGTGGGTATGGGCTTTATCATTGAAAAGGCTTTTCAGCATGGGCGCGATGCAATTGAAGAAGCCGGTATTCGATGTGAAAGTCTTGCCATTATCGATTCTTTGAACGATTGTCGTATAAAAATCAGAATGTAGGTCTCCATGGAACAATCAAAAGAACTCATCTACGGACTAAACGATCGCCCACCC
The DNA here is from genome assembly GCF_008016795.1 of Prevotella brunnea. Classification (GTDB taxonomy): domain Bacteria; phylum Bacteroidota; class Bacteroidia; order Bacteroidales; family Bacteroidaceae; genus Prevotella; species Prevotella brunnea. The sequence goes on along the minus strand of NZ_SDIK01000010.1, from coordinate 66,121 downwards.
ATTCGAGAAACGCTCTTTGCCGCGTTTCAACATTTGTTGGCTATTTTTGTTGCCATCATAACTCCTCCGCTCATCATCAGCTCTGCTTTGGAGTTTGATTTGGAAACCACGGGTTTTCTTGTTTCCATGTCATTGTTTGTTTCCGGTATAGCCACTTTCATTCAATGCCGGCGCATTGGTCCTGTAGGTGCAGGGCTATTGTGCATTCAAGGCACTTCGTTTTCTTTTATCAGCCCCATCATTGGCGCCGGTATGTTAGGAATGGTGAATGGAAAGATGAATATGGAATTGGGGTTGAGCTATATTTTCGGAGCTTGTATGGTAGCTGCCGTTGTGGAAATGGTGGTCAGCAGAATATTGCCGTATATGCGCAAGATTGTAACTCCCTTGGTCTCGGGAATCGTTGTGTCGTTAATCGGTATGTGTCTGATAAAAGCCGGGATTACTTCTTGTGGAGGTGGTCAGGCAGCGATGGATGCCGGGTCGTTTGGTTCCATGCAAAATTTAGGTTTGGCATTGCTTGTTCTGTTGAGTATCGTGTTTTTTAATCGGTCGGGCAATCGTTTTTTGCGTATGGCATCCATCGTATTGGGGTTACTTCTCGGCTGTTTTATCGCCTATTTCTTGGGGATGATGGATTTCTCTCGTTTGAGTGAAGCCGGAAATTTCATTATTCCTGTCCCCTTCAAATACGGACTGAATTTCAATATCGGTTCCATTATCGGCTTGGGTTTGATTTATTTGGTGACAGCAGTTGAGGCTTTCGGAGACATCACTGCCAACTCGTTGATTTCCGGGGAGCCCGTTGAAGGACCGGTGTTTATGAAACGCGCTCAGGGAGGTATTCTCGCGGATGGTTTCAACTCGTTTCTTGCCGCTGTTTTTAACAGCTTTCCCAACTCTATCTTCGCGCAAAACAATGGAATGATACAGCTTACGGGAGTAGCCAGTCGCTATGTCGGGTATTTTATCGCGAGCGCGCTCGTATTGTTGGGTTTGTTTCCCATCGTCGGACAGCTCTTTTCGCTCATTCCCGACTGCGTGCTCGGTGGTGCGACGCTATTGATGTTTGGAACCGTAGCCGCTGCCGGCATTCGCATTATCGCCGCGACTGAAATCAACAGAAAAGCCGTACTTGTCATGGCAATAAGCTTTGCCATGGGACTGAGCGTGGAACTCGTTCCCGACATTTTGACCCAGATGCCCGATGTGATAAAAAATATTTTCTCAAGCGGAATCACTACCGGCGGACTTACCGCCATTCTCGCCAATGCCTTTATCCGTATTAAAGAATAAAGACTTTTTGATAAGATTTAGGGGATAATCCTTAACGATTTGTGTTTTAATGTTTATCTTTGCAAAAGACAGAAATTGTTAGCGCAGATATATAAATAAAGAGCTATGGCAGAAAAGAGAAAGAAACACGGTCTTACGCATGCTTTGAGTTTCAAGGTGTTGTGTGGGTTGGTAGTCCTCTTCGTGTTGGGTGTGCTCTATAACTTTGTTGTCAAAGAAGAACCAAATATATCCAAGGAGGATAACGAGGTGGAGGAACAAAGAAAAGCCGCTCAGGATACACTTGATGTGGTGGGAGACTATCTGTGGCCGGGAATGAATATGCGGAAAACCGACTTACAGTCCGATGCGGATAAGGCTGACGAGGCACGAATGAGAGCTTCTTCAGAAACCTCTCGCAAACCATCAGGTGGCAAAGATGAGAACAGATCGCAAGACATTAAGATGCCGAAGATAAAACTGCCACCTGTGCCGGTACCGGCTGCCGATCAAGCAACGGAAGTGATAACGACCGGTCAGGCTAAGTCAGCGGCTAAGCAAAATTCGCCAAATCCCGGAGGACCTACCGTTGAGAAATTGGAAGCCCCACGAGTGGAAAGAATAGAATAGCGGATTGTCGGACGCATATCGAAATTTAGGAATAAAAACAGGAAAGGAGGCTGATATGAAAAAAATAGCTTTGTTATTGTTGAGTGTGGTTGTGCTTCTTAGCTGTGTAACTACCGTTTACGACTCTGCCGGAAACCCCATGTCAAAGGAACAATTGCAAAAAATGAAGTCGATGGCGGTGAGCAAACATTTGCGAGACCGTCGCTATCGCATCTTTGTCGATAGAGTCTATCCTATGTGCGGTCCGTCTTTCGCGTTGATGGACACATGGGGCATTGAGGTAAGTGGCGATTCCATCGGGCTGTTTCTGCCTTATTTCGGCAGGATTTATCAAGTTCCTTTCGACCGGAGAATGGGTTTGCATTTCATCGCTCCGCTGGAAACATATCAAGAAGAAATAACAAAAAAAGGCGTAAGAATTAAAATGCAGACCGGTTCCGGCATCGAACACTGCACCATTACCATGGAAGTTTATGCAAATGGTCAGACCGATTTGCAAGTAAATTCCTCCAACAGAGAGCTCATTCGATATCTCGGCGAAATGCAGTTGAATGACGCGATTCGAATGAAGACAGAGTAAATGTACCTTAAGATGAGAAAAATAAAATTATTGTTCCTGTCCCTGTTGGTAAGCATCTTGGCTTTCCCACAAGCGACAGGAACTATTGCTTCCGGCAATGCCGTAGCTTATCAATCAGAGAGACATCTGTTCCGGAACGGCAATCAACTTTCCTTAATAGCGTTGGACACAGAATGGCCGAAAGTGGTGGATTATTCAAAGGTTGAGGAACTACAGCGTTATCTCACATCGTTCCTTTTTGGGAACGAAGCGACATCATTTTCATCGGGTTGGCAGACTTTGACTCAAGCAAGCGGAGAGGAAATCCATGACATGCCGGTTGAGGATGACTTGGAAATTCATAATAAAGACATTCGCTTAAAAATACTTGATTACAGAATTGGCAAGTATATTTCTTTCCAAGCATGGACGCAAGAAAGAAACGCCACAGCCGTTACTTCCACCAAATCGCGGTATTTCACTTTCGACCTCATCAATAAAAAAATATTGGAGCAAGAAGACGTTTTCAATAAGTACCGCACTTGGAATGATGTGGATTGGCGATATGTATTTGAAGAAGCCTTAAAGCAATACATGGTGATTGACCCGATGGAAACCGGAGAGTTATGGCTCGATGCCGTTCCTAATGAGTTTTATCTGAAAAACGATGCACTTTATCTCACCATTCAAGGTTCAACCGAGCGATACAGCTATTCCGTACTTACGATGGAGATGCTTCAGCCCGTATTGACGAAGAAGTTTAAGAAGTGGTTGAACGCTGCACCGGAAATCCATGCGGACGCATCCTTAGATGATGAACACCTGCTTGGACCAAATGACGGAATAGAGCCGAAGCCCGACTCTTTGGCTTCCTTTCCCGGAGGAAACAAACGAATGACAGGCTTCTTGGCTGACAATCTCGCTTATACGTCTGAAGAAGGGGAAGTGTTGCCCGATCGTGTCATAGTGAGTTTTATTGTCGATGAGAAAGGAAACCTTTCCGATTTTACAATTCTCTCCCCTGTTTACGCAAAGATAAATCATTGTTTGATTGCAACCTTGAGAGTAATGCCCAAGTGGAAACCTGCCATTCTTGACGGGAAAGCGGTTCGTTCGAGAGTGGTATATCCGTTTATGTTGAAATAAAACTTGAGGACAGCAAGTAATACGAAAACGCCGGGATTACTTTGCATCGGGATGAGAGGCGAAAGAATGACCGTTCCATTGGTTTCGGGCAAGAATTTTACAGGCACTTTCGGCATTTCTCGTTGAAGAAAGTCAGGTCTGTTTTCCAATAGCTTACCTTTTGCATTCCAAAAGCTAAGCTTTCGCAGGTCAAAAGCTAAGCTTTTGGAATGCAAAAGGTGAGCTTTTAAAACCGTTTCTGTATTACGCTCTTCCACAGTGAGTTATGCGCCCTTGTTTGGAGATGATTTTCTTGCGTCTTCTTCGTTGTTTTTTCGCGGAGAGAAAAGTTAATAACGCGTCCTGCTTGGATTGTAAACATTGGTCGTTGTCTGTCTTTGACCGGCATCCTCTCCGACTCTTTATTCTCATGGGATAGAGCAGTGTTTTGCAGACAAGAGCTCCAAATTTATTCCATCTTTTATATTCTTAACCTAAATAGACGGATAAAAAATCTTCATTTTTTTGTGCTTTACAAAATTCTTTATTATATTTGCAAGCAAATAAACCTAAATACGAAGAAACAAATATAAAAACCTACAAATATGGAAAGCAAAAGAACATGCCTTTATGACAAGCATGTAGCATTAGGGGCATTGATTTCACCTTTTGGTGGCTTTGATATGCCTATTCAGTATTCAAGTATTATCGATGAGCACAACGCTGTAAGACAGCATTGCGGAGTCTTCGATGTTTCCCACATGGGTGAGATTATCATCTCGGGAAACGAAGCAGAAAAGTATATCAATTATATTTTCACGAACGATGTGTCAGGATTGGCTGTGGGCAAAGTGCTCTATGGTATGTTCTGTATGCCTGATGGCGGAGTGGTGGATGACACTTGTATCTGCAAAATCGGTGAGAACCGTTTCATCATGACCGTCAATGCCGCCAATATCGAGAAAGACAGCCAATGGATTAAGAATAATTCCGAAGGCTTCGATGTGGACATTACTTTTGCCAGCGATGATTACGCGCTTCTCGCCATCCAAGGACCGGAAGCCGAGAAGATTATTGAGGGAAAGTTGGGCATACCATGCTCTGATTTGAAGTTCTATGAGGTGAAAACGCTCACTAAGGATGGTGAGGACATCATCATTTCGCGTACAGGCTATACAGGTGAGGACGGCTTTGAACTTTATGGTTCACCGAACTTCATCTGCAAGGTTTGGGATCAGCTTATGGATGCCGGCGTAACTCCTTGTGGGCTCGGCTGTCGCGATACACTTCGCTTTGAAGCCGGTATGCCACTTTACGGACATGAACTTTCCGAAACCATCACTCCGGTAATGGCAGGGCTGTCAATGTTCGTGAAGTTCGATAAAGAGAACTTTATCGGTAAGGAAGCTCTTTTGAAACAAAAAACCGAAGGACCGGCAAAACGCTTGCGCGGTATCTGGCTCGACGACAATGCCATTCCAAGAAACGGCTACAAGGTGTTCAAAGATGGCAAAGAGGTTGGAGAAATCACTACCGGTTATAAACTCATCTCCGTGGAAAAGAGCTGCGCAGTAGCCTTGTGCGATGCTGACGTTAAGTTGGATGATCGCGTGGAAGTACAAATCCGTAAGAAGTTCTTCCCCGCAACAGTGGGAAAGAAAAAATTTTACGACCCACATTATAAGAAATAATATTTTGATATGAAAGGAGGAGAAACATTGTCTTCCCCTCCTCTTAATAACGACAAACCAATAAAAAATAATAGAATAAAATGGCAAAAGTTATTGACGGACTCTTTTACGCAGAGTCTCACGAGTATGTAAAAGTTGAGGGCGATTGCGCTTATATCGGTATCACGGACTATGCACAGCATGCGCTGGGTAATGTAGTATATGTGGATATGCCTGATGCTGACGATGAATTTGAAAAGGAAGAGGGCTTTGGCGCAGTAGAGAGCGTAAAGGCGGCATCCGACCTCAACGCACCGGTATCTTGCAAAATCCTTGAGGTAAACGAGGCACTTGAAGACGAGCCGGAACTGCTCAATAAAGATCCATATACCAATTGGATTGTTAAAGTGGAGCTTACGGATAAAGCAGAATTGGATGATCTCATGAATGCAAAAGCTTACGAAGAGTTCTGCGCAAAATAGTTAATAAACAACACGATTCAGGGTTTATAGCTGTTTTCCCTTCTCAAAGTAATTTTGTGGAAGAAAGCAGCTATTTACTTTTATGAAAATCTAACCATACTTTAAAGACAGAGAGACATGAATTTCAAATTCTTTCCACATACAGAAGAAGAAACGCAGGAAATGCTAAAAAAGATTGGTGTGAAAAGCATCAACGACCTCTTTGCTAATATTCCTGAGGCTTTGCGCTTCAAGGGTGAATATGACCTGCCTGAAGCAAAGAGCGAACTGGAAATAAGAAAATTCTTCAATGAATTGGGTAACAAAAACAAGATGATGACTTGCTTCGCGGGAGCGGGGGCATACGACCATTACACGCCAAGCGTAATTCCAAGTATCATCGGACGTTCTGAATTCCTGACATCTTATACTCCTTATCAGGCTGAAATCTCGCAAGGTACGTTGCACTACATCTTCGAGTTCCAAAGCATGATTGCAGAATTGACAAACATGGATGTGGCGAACGCTTCCATGTACGATGGCTCTACGGCTACGGCTGAAGCCATGCTCTTGGCAAATGCGGCTTCAAGCAAGAAAAATACGGTGTTGTACTCTGAGACAATCGATCCGAAGATAGTTGATGTTCTCAAGACTTACGCTCATTTCCAGAACGTAAACCTTGTTTCTATCAAAAGCAACGAAGGAGTAACTTGCTCAAAAGATTTGCAGGAGAAGATGGCAGAAGGAGGAGTTGCAGGAGTCATTGTTCAGCAACCCAACTATTATGGGATAACAGAAGATTTCACGGGCTTCGCCGACATTTGCCATAAAGATAAGGCGTTGTTCATTGTAAATAGCGTAGCTGCCGACCTTGCCTTGTTGAAAACTCCCGGAGAATGGGGCGCGGACATTGCCGTAGGCGATGTTCAGAGCCTTGGCTTGCCATTGGCATTTGGCGGTCCTTACGCGGGTTATATGTGTACGACTCAAAAGTTGATGCGTAAGATGCCGGGACGCATCGTGGGACAGACAAAGGATACTCGGGGACAACGCGTTTTCGCCCTTACGTTGCAAGCTCGGGAACAACACATTCGTCGCCAGAAAGCCACATCGAATATATGCTCCAATCAGAGCTTGATGGCTCTCTTTGTTACCATCTATATGTCGCTCATGGGTAAAGAAGGAGTGAAAGAAGCTGCAAAAATTAGCTTTGACGGTGCTCACTATCTATGTGACAAGATGAAAGCTACCGGAAAGGCACAGCTGGTTTACAAACAACCATTCTTCAATGAATTCTTGGTTAAGATTGATAATCGCGATGCATTCTATGACAAGGCTATTGAGAAAGGAATGTTACCGGGCGTAAAAGTCGGGAAAGATCAACTTCTCATCGCAGTTACCGAAAAGCGTACAAAGGATGAAATAGAAGCACTCGTGGCTTTACTTTAAGCATCAAACCTTAATCAAAGTTTTAGTAAAACATTAAATTATTGAAGAAATGAACAATAGATTATACGGCAATTTGATATTTGAGCTTTCTCAACCCGGTCGAAAAGCTTACAGCCTACCTAAAAACGAATTTGGAAACTATGATGTACCGGACAACCTGAAGCGCGAGAAAGACGCTGAACTCCCCGAATGCGACGAACTAACGGTGGTCAGACATTACACAAACCACAGCGGCAACAACTTCGGCGTGGCGAATGGATTCTATCCTTTGGGCTCTTGCACGATGAAATACAACCCGGTTATCAATGAAGAAATGGCCGCTATGCCGGCATTCACGGAAATACACCCATTGCAACCGCTCTCTACGGTGCAGGGAGCTTTGGAGGTGGAATACAACCTTCAGCAGGCTCTGGCAAGCATCTCCGGTTTGTACGATTTCACACTCAACCCTTATGCGGGAGCGCACGGCGAATTGACGGGATTGATGATTATTAGTTCTTATCATCAGAGCCGTGGCGATAACAAACGTACCAAAGTAATCATTCCGGACTCCGCACACGGAACCAATCCGGCATCTGCTGCGGTGTGTGGACTTGAAATTGTGGAAGTGAAGAGCACATCTGAAGGACTTGTAGATGTAGAGGATCTGAAGCCTTTGCTTGGCGATGATATCGCGGGTATGATGATGACCAATCCAAATACATTGGGACTCTTTGAAAAAGAAATACCTGAAATCGCAAAGTTGGTACATGAGAATGGTGGCTTGATGTATTATGACGGTGCCAATCTTAACCCATTACTCGGTGTTGCTCGACCGGGTGATATGGGATTCGATGTAATGCACATCAATCTTCATAAGACTTTCTCAACTCCTCATGGAGGTGGCGGACCCGGCGATGGACCTGTCGGAGTGCGTAAAGACTTGGTTCCATTCTTGCCGAAGCCTCATGTCATCAAGACTGACAAAGGGTTTGATGTCGTTTTGCCGGAACATGGAAGCGACTTCACAACCGAAAATATTCATGTGGGTCCATATATGGGCAATTTCCTTACTATCTTGCGTGCTTATACCTATATCTTGACTTTGGGTAAGGAAAACATTAAGTGGGTAGGACCTTATGCCACCTTGAACGCGAACTACATTAAAGAGAGCTTGAAGGATGTCTATGAATTGCCAATCGCTCAAACTTGTATGCACGAGTTCGTATTCGATGGATTGAAAGATAAGAGCACGGGTGTAACCACCATGGATGTTGCCAAGCGTTTGCTTGACTATGGCTTCCACGCTCCGACCATCTACTTCCCACTTCTTTTCCATGAAGCAATGATGATTGAGCCAACGGAAAACGAGAGCAAGAAGACAATTGACGGTTTCATCAACGTGATGCGTGTCATCGCTAAAGAGGCGTTGGAAATGCCGAATGAAGTGAAGGAAGCACCGCACAACACTCCTATCGGACGCGTTGACGATGTGCTGGCGGCTAAAGAGCCAATCCTCAACTATCGTCAGGCTCTCAAGAAGTAATTTGTACCTATAAGACTAATCAATTATGGAAAAGACCGATTTAATAATCATTGGTGCGGGACCCGGTGGTTATCATACAGCCGTTCACGCGGCAAAAGAAGGACTCAAAGTAACCATCATCGAAAAGAAACATCCCGGTGGTACTTGCCTCAATGAAGGGTGTATCCCCACCAAGAGCTTTGCTCATGATGCCGATTTGTATCGTAATCCGCTGCTTTCATGTGTTGGTGGCGGACACGTGAACTTCGATCGCATTCAGCAACGTAAGACTGCGGTGATTAATCAACTTCGGGAAGGTGTAAAGGGGTTACTCTCCCAACCGGGAATTACTTACATAGAAGGTGAGGCAAAGTTTGTGGATAAGAAGGTGATAGAGGTGAATAATACGCAAATGACAGCCGATAACATTATCATCGCTACCGGCTCTCACGCTCGTATGTTACCGTTTATTCCCAATCTCGACTCTCCGGAAGGAGCCACACTGAAAGACAAGATTATGACTTCCACCGAGTTGTTAGACATAAGTCATGTTCCGAATTCGATGGCTATTATCGGGGCAGGCGTTATCGGGTTGGAACTTGCTTCAGCGTTTGAGACTTTCGGTAGTTCTGTTACCGTTATCGAATTCCTGAAAGAGTGTCTGCCAACTATGGACTCAGACATCGCGAAACGACTTCGCAAAAACATGGAGAAAAGAGGCATCTCTTTCAATCTTCAGAGCGGTGTAACAGCCATTGAGCCTACAGCCGATCAGAAACAGGTTGTCATCAGTTTCAATCAGAAAGGTCAGGATAAGCAGGTAACTGCAGATGTTGTGCTCATCGCTACCGGGCGAGCTGCCAACGTTGAAGGATTGGGATTGGAAACTGCGGGCATCAACTGCATCAAGCAAGGTATCGAAACCAATGAGAACTACGAGACGAATGTTCCCGGAGTTTATGCCATCGGTGATGTAAATGGAAAGCAGATGTTGGCTCATGCGGCAAGTTTCCAAGGTATGCGTGTCATCAATAAGATATTGAACAAGACCGACAAAATCCGTTTCGACATCATGCCGGCAGCCGTATTCACCTATCCGGAAGCCGGATCGGTGGGAATGTCGGAAGATGCTTGCAAGAAAGCCGGTATGAAGTGTACCGTAAAGAAAGGATTCTATCGCTCCAATGGAAAGGCGTTGGCAATGGAAGAGACGGAAGGTCTGCTGAAAGTTATCGCGGATGAGAATGGAAAGATTATCGGTTGCCATGTTTTTGGTGCACATTCTGCTGACATGACGCAAGAGGTGGCAGTGTTGATGAATCACGATGCCACTCTGAATGATCTTCGCGACATCATTCATATCCATCCAACTCTTGGAGAGATACTTTTAGATGCGATAAATTAAGTGAAAAATTTGGCACATAAAAAAAATGTGTTATCTTTGCATTTGAAAGGACAACGTATGAGTCGTATCGATTTGATCGGGATAGTCATCAAATAAATCAGAAAACCGAGATGACTTCTCTTGTTGATGGCGGGCCACATTAATCGTATTTCTACGGCTAAACCGCAAGGTCGGTGGATTACAAAGACAGAGAACTCTCTTATCATAGATACTCGGACTTTTCATCACATCATCGATACGACTTTTCAAACTTCTCTCTTTCGAGAGGCAAAAGGGTGGGGCATAAAACGAACCCCACCCTTCATTATTGAATAGGAATGGGTCTTTTATGACTCGAAACAAATAATTTTTAATTATGTTCTCAGGTATTGTGGAAGAAATGGCACAGGTAGTTGCCATTGACCGTTATCAGGAAAATATTGATTTTACCCTTAAGTGCTCGTTTACAAATGAGTTGAAAATCGATCAAAGCATCGCGCACAACGGCGTTTGCCTTACAGTTGTGCGGCTAAAGGATGATACTTACACCGTTACCGCGATGAAAGAAACACTCGAGAGGTCGAATCTCGGACTTCTGAAAGTAGGTGACAGGGTTAATGTGGAGCGGTCGATGCTGATGAATGGGCGACTCGACGGACACATTGTGCAAGGACATGTGGATGAAACCGCAAAATGTATCGACAAGCAAAATGCTGACGGCAGTACTTATTTCACGTTTGAATACAAGGCTGACAAGCAAATGGCGCGGCGTGGCTATTTTACGGTTGATAAAGGGTCGGTTACGGTGAACGGAGTCTCGCTGACGGTTTGTGAACCTACTGCGAACACCTTCAAAGTAGCAATCATTCCTTATACATTGGAAAACACCAATTTCGCGGATATTGAGTTGGGAACGATGGTTAATATCGAATTTGATATTCTCGGGAAATACATAGCACGGCTCAACAGTCTTGCGAAGTAACATAAAACAAACAATTGAAAACGAGTTGTTGGGAATAATTCCCTGACAACTCGTTTTCTTATGGTCAATCGGGCAGTAAATCTTCAGGCTTCTCTGCGAAAAATGTTGCCCCATGGCGTATAAGGAAGTCTTTATCACGAAACCCCCAAAGCACACTGGCACAGGGTAATCCACTATTCTTGGCAGTCATAATATCAACATCACTATCCCCTATATATACAGCACCGGATTTCGATGCGCCAAGTTGTCGCAATGCTTCAAGTACCGTGTCTGGAGCCGGTTTCTTTCTTATGTTTTCTCGTTCGCCTATTGCCACTTCTATTGTGTCTGCAAAGAAATGCTTCGCGAGATCTTTTGTGGCGGCATCAAACTTATTGCTGACTATGGCAAGTTTCTTTCCTCTTTTATTCAGTTCGCTCAGCAGTTCCGGTATGCCGTTGTAAGGTTGAGTTGTGTCCAAATTATGTTCAAGATAATGACTTCGAAACAAGCTGAGCACTTTCTCAAACATCGGGTTCTCCTTTCCATCGGGAACGGCTCTCTCCATGAGCTTTTTCACACCGTTGCCCACAAACATTCTAACCTCTTCTACCGAATGTTCCGGCATCTGACAGGTCCTTAATGCGTAATTTGTACTTGCTGCCAAGTCGTTAAGAGTTTCCAGCAAAGTTCCGTCCAAATCAAAAACATAGGTTTCAAAATCTCTCATTCTAATTGTATTTTTATCATCGTTAAGCCGGCATATTACTTGTAATGCAGGCAGACTGTCATTTCTTACGAGTGCAAATTTACAAAGTATATGATAAATAATGCCACCCTCAATATTAAAAATCAAAAAACGCAAATCTTTTTCGTCAATGTTCTAAAGGCGTTCGATACAAATTGCGTACCTTTGCACTCATTAAATCTATCAACATGGCAAAGTCGAAACGCAAAACCAAAAATCGCAAGTTGCTCAAGATTGTGAGTGGCGTTACATTCGTTCTTTTATTGGTTATCTACTTCTTGTTTTTCTCCTCTATGTCGAAGACGGGAGATAAGCAATATTTGCTCATTGACGAAAACGACAACATCGACTCCGTCTATAAAAAGCTTGAACCACTCTCCACCCGACATGGTTTGTGGACTTTTAAGCAGTTGGCAAAGTTCACATCCTATGGTGATCATGTGCGTACCGGACGCTATCTCATCGGTTCCTCCGGAGCATTGCAAACCTTCCGGCATCTCAGGAATGGAAGTCAGGCACCTGTTTCTCTGACTTTACAATCGGTAAGAACCAAGGAGGATTTGGCGAAAAACGTATGCGCGAAGCTCATGTTTACGAAAGGTGAATTCCTTGACAGTCTAAACTCATCCGACTTTTGCAAGAAATATGGTTATACGCCGAATACTGTTGTAGCCATGTTCATTCCGAATACCTACGAACTCTATTGGAACACAACGGTGGGAATGTTTCTTGAGAAGATGCAGGAGGAGAACAAGAAGTTTTGGTCGTTTGAACGAACACAGAAAGCCAACGTCATCGGTTTCAGCAAAGAGGAGGTAATGACACTTGCCAGCATTGTTGACGAAGAAACGGACAATGAAGGGGAAATGCCGAAGATAGCCGGAATGTATATCAACCGTCTGCGAGCAGATATGCCGTTGCAAGCTGACCCGACTGTAAAGTTCGCGCTTCAAAAATTTGAAGCCCATCGCATCTATCATAAATGGTTGAGTTATGACAGTCCGTACAATACCTATAAATATCACGGACTTCCTCCAGGTCCTATTCGCATTCCATCCGTGGCTGCCATTGATGCCGTATTGAACTTTGTGCATCACGACTATCTTTACATGTGTGCAAAAGAAGATTTCAGTGGTACGCATAACTTCGCGAAAACTTATCAAGAGCATCTCGATAATGCGCGGAAATATGCGAAAGCATTGACCGAAAGAGGAATAGAATAGGGAGAGTGTGGCGCAGGTTAAGCCCTGATGGAATGCAATAATGTCCTAAATATTCTTCATTCATCCACCCAAAGCTTAGCTTTCACTTTCCAAAAGCTTACCTTTTGCAGTGCAAAAGGTCATGAATTGGAATGCAAAAGCTAAGCTTTTAATTCATAATTAATATCATCCTGATTATCAGTAGATTACAAAGTATGTCCTCAATATGGTTTTTGTAATATAATTTCATGGTTCCGGGCAGGTCGAATGTTCGCTATCAAGCGTCTGCCATACACCACCTGAATACGAATTGGAGACATACGCCATATATGATGAGAGAGAAAACACGTCAAGTCTTATGAATTATGAGATGTTTCGTGAGTTTTCGAAAAAAATATTTAGGACACTATTGGATAGAATGGGATTTCTTGTCCGATGAAACTTCCCATGTGTTGGCAAGAAGCCATTTCTTGTTTCTTTGGCGTGCGGGCAAACACATGATTTGTCCTTGTTAAGGGGGGTAAAACGAAATGTGAGAAAACGAGATGAAGCGTAAATGCGTGATATACTTTGTAAATCAGATGGTTAGGTTGATAGATGATGATGTACGGCGACAAAACGAAATGTTACATCGGCTTTACATTTGCGTTACATTCGGGGGATGTTTGAACAGTGTTTGAAGGGATAATGTTACACGGAACACAAAAGAGGGCGATTTGAGGGCTTTTTCGAGCATAAAAGGATAGATATGGCACAGCGAGTTTGCAAGGGCACAGAGCGCAAAAAAGAGGGCTGAAATGGGGTACTATCATCTTCCTGACGTCGGGAAAATGATAACGGTAACCTAAAAAGACATGGGGGCGGAAGCCTCTTTTTTGTGAGTGGATTTTATTTTTATATGCTTAAAATATCGTATATAGTAATTATTTTGTATATTTACAGCCGAAAACAATACTTAAAGGATAGAAAAATGACAAAGGTTATACACGTGCATTTGATACAGGGGCGGAAGAACTATTACTTCGGCTCAATTCCGGCCATATACAGTGTTCTGACAGCAGATGAGATAGGGATAAAGCAGTGCTCTCTGGAGCGTGCCGGACTGAGCAAAGGCGGCGTTGTCTTGAATAAAAAGGCGTGTATTATGGCGGGTGAACTTATACGGTCAAAAGCGATAAAAAAGAGATAAGTTTGAACGGCTAAAACGCTGATAGAACAATAGTTGAACGGTTTCCGACTGGTATTTGAACAGTCGGAAACCGTTTTTATGTTTCAAGAGGTTGAATATAGGGTGATTTTATGAGTAAAAATGGCTTTGGGTTTACACTTGGGTTTGCGATAGGGTTTGCAGTGTAAAACGAAATGTGTCGATAGGGTTTGCATTTGGGTTTGCACTTTTTATATAGTTTTGCCCACATTACCCCCCCTAATAATGACGAGAAAAAACGGATTGACACCGATTTTTGCCGTTTGCCCCCCCCATCTATTCCACATTACAGGGGGTATAATACCAGTATTGGAACGCACGAATAATTAGGTAAATCTTGTATTTACAAGGCTTTCGGGGGGTGTTTAGCTAAGTCCTTCCATAAAAAGTGTGCGTGCGGTCTGTTTTAAGGGCATATCATGCTATTATAAGGGTGATTCGTCTATTGTTATTTGCTCATTTAGGTGCTGTCAATCTTTGATATGTTGTTTTGAAATCGAAATATTGGTATGTGCCATTTTTCTTTCCTTTTATTCCTTTATGTTGTGTGACTGTTTTATCAAAGAAATAATAGGCAGTATCTGTAATCTGTATTCCTCCTTCATTCCTTTTTATGACAACCGGTTTCATAACCATTGAAGTATCATAAGTGAAATGTAAACTTTCTGCTTGTAAAGAATCCTCAAGTTGGTGTGCTAATTTTATTTTACTTTGCACTTTGTCTAAATCGGTTTCTATATTAGCAATACCTGCCCACTGCTTTAAGAATTTAAGATCCTCGCTCACTTCCTTATTTATCTTGTCTATTTCATCTTTCAACTGCATCCCCTTCTCGGTTTCTTCAAATTTCAATTGTGCAGGTACCAAAGGACCGTATGAAACGATAGTTGCTTCTTCTCCAGCGTTGTTCATAAGCCTAAGACCTTTTTTTATAAAATCTACTGCTAAATCATCTTTTGTCTTTTGGCAAGATGTCAGTGTTGCAATAATAGCAAACAGGAAAAAGAGTTTTTTCATACTTGTATAATTAAAAGGATTTGCTATATCATGCAATTGATGCGCACAGAGGCTTTGACGAGTGCAAGGGCTGTAATTCGCCGAAAGTCTATATCGCGCGGTGCATGTGCGGGGTTCTCTGATCCGAGTGTGATAAATGGTTCACCTTTTTCGGACTTGCGGATATACTTTACCACAATGTAGTCGTCGCCGTCAATATCATACGAAAGGAGGTACATTTCGCCATACAGCAGGTTATTGATGTCGAGTGGCATCTGCTTATATAAAATGATGTCGCCAGATTTGAGAAGCGGATACATGGAATCTCCGACGATATGGATTGCGCCATCACATTTAGGCAGGTTGGGTATTTTTATTATGTCTATTATATTCTGCCGGTTATTATCGAAAAGAGCCCGTAGCCCTGCTGACGCCTCGAAGTCATACAGGTAGACAGCCTGTGTTTCCTCTTTCTTTTCTGTACTTCTGGGCTGATGTATTGGCTTTATCTCAATCTGTGGCTCCTCCGAATGCTTAGATTTTAGCATATCACCTTCGCCAGTAAGCAACCATTCGGCTGATATGTTAGGATATGAAGTTAAAATTTTAACCAGTACATCACCTCCAGGTTGACTATATAAGTTTTTGCCCTTAAAATTACTATCTGCCACGCCAGTGGCTTGATAAAAGTCTACCTTCTTGATACCGTTATATTCAAGAAAGGACAAAATTCTTTCTTTTATAGTGGAAATTTTATCCATTTTATTTTGTTGGTTGAGATTTTAACCTTATCTTTGCAACGTGTTAATGATATTAACAGCGCCCAAAGATACGAAAAACGGGTGTGATTTGCAAATTTTAATAATTAAAGAATATGAATGATAATCTTTTAGACAAAGTGAGTGTTGAAAAATTGGATGCGTTGCTTGATGCGCTGTGTGAGGTTATAAGTGATATGAGAGGAGCCGAGCCAGAAAAGGAAAAACGCTATCAGGACGAAACATACTCCACTTGCATGGTACTCAACAGTATGGTCTTCGACTCCTTAAAACGAAGAATCAACAAGCAGCAAGAGGGATAAGCCACAAGCGGGTAGCACGGACTGCCAGATCGCTCCTGCAGGGTTCGACTCCTTGTACCCTCACCATGAAGAAAATAATTCAAAAAGCAACAGTATGGAAAAAAAGATTTTTGTAAGCGAAAAAGCCAAGGCGCACCTCAGGAAGGTGTTTAAGTGTACAAACCCGATGGTCTGGAAGGCACTGAACTTCAAAAGCGACAGTGAACTGGCGAGAAAGATACGCTTCACGGCCCTGCAGCAGTTGGGTGGCGTAGCCAACTGGAAGCCTGAAGAGGTGGAAACGACGCATGAGGAAACGGAACGGACAATGACGCTGCATTTCGGTAAGCGGGTGCAGTTGGTGTATGATCGCAAGGACGGCAGCAGCCATGTGCTTGTGGACGGTTTAGAGCGTCGCTGCGAGCCGGGACTGGGCATTCCAGAGTTTATGGCGTTGAGTAACGAAGTAGAACAAATGGCAATGAGCCTGTAAACCAAGTGGGATGGAGTACTTCAACAAAATATTGTGCGTAACCTACGCGGAACTGACGGAAGGTTCGGAGGCAGTAATAAAGTCTTCCACTTTACTTTCCAATGTTTGGCGTGGTAATATCGCCAGCGTTCACCGTGGAGGTGGCGAGGGCGGTCAGGCACTCTACGCATGGAGTTCCCTCCCTCAGAAATACAAGGAACGGTTCATGGCAAAGTACGGCGATCCGGAAGAGAAGATGAAGGAAGCAATGACGAAAGACCGCATACGGCTTGACGGCGAGGCCCGGAAGTGGTATGAAGTGTTCACCTACGAGAAGAACGGTCAGGAGGAACATCTGACAGAGAAACTGATTGAGGAGTACACCATCAATGCCAGCGTGCTGAAGGAATTGCTGAAGATGATGTCGCAGCGCAGGGCTATCCGCCAGAGCCTGAACGGAAGTATGGCAGGGGCCTGGGAGGTTATCTATCAGAGTTCGGAGGCTATGCGTGAAGAGTACGGGCACACGCTGCCCCAGAACGCCGCGAGGCTGAAGGCGAAGATCAAAGCTTTCAAGGTCGGCGGTTATCCGAGCCTTATCAGCGGTAAGATAGGCAACAGAAACACGCAGAAGATTACCGACGAGTTTGGACGGTTGCTGATAGCGCTGAAGCGTTGCCGGGTGCCCGTCTATACCGACACGCAAATTTTTGAAGAAGCGAACAGGCGTGCGGAAGCCAACGGTTGGAAACCGCTGAAAAGTCTTAGCGGCATGAAACGGTGGCTGAACAGCGCGGCAATCATGCCGCTGTGGTATGACGCCGTATATGGCGAGCAGGCTGCAAGGCAGAAGTTCGGACGCAAGCACCGCACGGCATTGCCGACTAAGCGCGACGCTCTGTGGTACGGCGACGGCACGAAACTGAACCTGTATTACCGGGACGAGGACGGCAAGGTAAGGACTACGCAAGTGTATGTGGTGATAGATGCCATGAGTGAGGTGATGCTGGGCTGGCATATCAGCGAATTGGAGGACTACGAGGCGCAATACCATGCCTACCGCATGGCGATACAGACGGCCGGGCACAAGCCTTACGAGATAGTGCACGACAACCAGGGCGGGCACAAGAAACTGAACGCAGACGGACTATTCAAAAAGCTCTGCCATATACACAGGACCACACAGCCTTACAACGGCGAGTCGAAGACGATTGAGTCCGTATTCGGCAGGTTCCAGCAGCAGGTGCTGCACAAGGACTGGCGCTTCACCGGGCAGAACATCACCGCCAAGAAGATGAGCAGCCGCCCGAACCTTGAATTCGTCGAAGAAAACAAGGACAGCCTCTACACGCTTGCCGAACTGAAGGACGCATATACCCTTGCCACGAAGGAATGGAACGAGATGCGGCACCCTGCCTACGGCACGAGCCGGATAGAAGCCTATGAGGGCAACGTAAACGAGGAAACACAGGAAGTTACGGCACACGATATGGTGGACATGTTCTGGGTAACGGTGAAACGCATGAGTACCTTCACAGACCAGGGCATTACTGTAACCATCAAGGGCAAGAAGCGGCAGTACGAGGTGATGGGTGAACCTGGTGTTCCCGACCATGAGTGGCGCAGGCAGCACACATACGAGCGTTTCGTGGTGAAATACGACCCTTACGACTTCGGCAGTATACGGCTCTACAAGAAAGACGCTGACGGCAGTCTTCGATTTGAACGTGTGGCGGAGCCTTATTTGGTGGTACACCGTGCCATACAGGAGCAGACGGATGGCGAGGCCGCCTTCATTCGCCAGGAGCAGACTGCCAATACCGCAGACCGTATAGAGCGCACTGTGGCAGGACGGAAGATCGAGCAGGCTCACGGTGTACTGCCGGAGCAGCACGGCCTGCGCAGCCCGAAACCAAAGGGTATGACGGCCGCCGAGCGCAGGCAGATAGAGCGGCGCACGGGCATCTACAGCCAGCAGCCGGAGGAGTACAAACTGGGCAGGAAAACTAAGAAAGTGAGCCTTGAAGACTGGGCAGATACAGAGGCTGTCGTGGTGGATTTCAAACAGACGGCTGGAAAATTGTAAAAGTTAAACAGATTAAATGACAATATTATGAAACTGACAAGGAATGAGAAAGAACGGATACAGGAAGGGCTGCGGCAGTATGTGGCCAAGTTCCCAAGCCAGAACAAGGCAGCGCAGAGCCTGACGGGTACGAGCAGTGCCACGGTGAGCAGCGTGCTGCAGGGCAAGTGGGAGAACATCAGCGACGACATGTGGCGCAACCTCGGCACGCAACTGGGTACCGGTACAGGTGCAGACTGGCAGGTGGTGGAAACCAAAGCCTTTCAGGAGATGGTGTTCGCAATGCAGGATGCACAGACGGTGAAGAATGTAACATGGGTGGTAGGCGAAGCCGGATGTGGGAAGACCACCACGGCGAAACTCTACGCCACGGAGCACAGTGAAGTCTTTTATATTCTCTGCTCGGAGGACATGAAGAAGAGCGACTTCATTCGTGAGATTGCCCGGCGTATCGGGCAGAGGACCGAGGGCTACAGCGTGCGTGAATTGCTGGACCGCATCATCGATGACCTCATACAGATGGAGGCTCCGCTGCTGCTCTTCGACGAGGCGGACAAACTGCCGGAACGGGTGTTCCACTACTTCATTGACCTGTACAACCGGCTGGAGGACAAATGCGGTATGGTGTTCCTCTCAACGAGCTACATCAAGCGCCGCATGACTATGGGGCTTCGTTATAACAAGTGCGGCTACAACGAGATACACAGCCGTATCGGGCGCAAGTTCTTTGAACTGGAGCGGACAGATGCACACGATGTGCACGCCGTCTGCGTGGCCAACGGCGTAACGGATAAGGGCAGGATTTCGGAGGTGGTGAGAGACTCGGAAGCATACGAGTTCGACCTTCGCAGGGTAAAAAAAAGCATACACAGGGTGAAGCTGATGGTTATCCAAGCAGCAGTCAGGCAGCATTTGAACGGTGATAAAACAGTGAAATAATGAACAGGGCGATGAGTGTAACCGATATGTTAAGAATGAAGAAAGAGACCTACCCCTTTGATGGAGTATGGGCAGAAGCCTTCGGTGAGCCAGAGAAGAACGGAGTATGGTTTATCTGGGGGCGCAGCGGCAGTGGAAAGACGAGTTTTACGATGAAGTTATGCAAGGAACTGGCCAAGTTCGGCAAGGTCGCCTATGACAGCCTGGAGGAAGGCTTCTCGCTGACGATGAAGAACGCCCTCGTGAAAGCCGGCATGCAGGATGTGGCGAGACGGTTCGTACTGCTCTGTGAGGGCATGGAGGAACTGGACGCACGGCTGAGCAGGCGCAAGAGCCCCGATATTGTTGTGATAGACAGTTTCCAATACACACAGATGAGTTTCAAGGACTACCAGGACTTCAAAGGTCGACATAGGGACAAACTGCTCATCTTCATCAGCCAGGCTGACGGTAACAAGCCGGCCGGCCGCACGGCAGTGAGCGTGATGTATGATGCGACTCTGAAGATATGGGTGGAAGGTTACCGTGCCATCAGCAAAGGACGGTACTTCGGCAATAAGGGGTATTATACCATTTGGGAGGAACGGGCAAAAGCGTATTGGGGCGATGGCAATATGTAAAAGGAGGCAATTATGGCAAATATAAGGGACAACCTGCTGTACAGGCTTAGAAAGAAAGGTGTGAGGGTACAGACGCGAGAACGCACGATATACTTTGCGCACGACGGCATGCCTTTCACAATCATACAGATACGGCGATTGTGCAAAGAGTATCATTTTAATGTACAATTAGAAATATAAAAAACATATTATGAAAAAGATAAAGGATTTAACAGTAACTGTAACCTATACAGTAGGTTTATGTGATGTTGAAGTCAGCGAGAAGGTCTTTAACGCTCTAAATGCCTTGGCAGATAGAGGATGCGTACATTGTAACCTTGTAGGACAGGACGAGCAAGTGGACACAGCGTTTGAGTGGCTTGGGGACAACATCAATGAAGGAGATGCCTGTAATTGGGAATATGAAATTGAAGAAATGGAGGACTATAAAAATGAATAAGAAAATTTACATCAGTGGTGCGATAGCGCACTATGACATGGACGAGCGCAAGGCAGCCTTCAAGGCAGCCGAGGAGCGCCTGAAAGCAAAGGGCTATCACCCCATCAACCCGTTCAACAACGGTCTGCCTCAACCGGGCGACTGGCGCAAGCACATGAAAGTGGACATCGGACTGCTGCTGCAATGCGATTACATCTACATGCTGAAGGACTGGTGGGTGAGTAAGGGTGCGAAATTGGAACTGGACGTGGCGACGAGCTGCGGCATACAGCCAGTCTTTGAGGAAGAGGAAAGGAAAACCTGCTGCATCTGCGGCAAAGAGATAGAGGGGATAGGTAATAATCCCTATCCTGTGAGAACGGAAGGACGGTGCTGCCGATATTGCAACTATACCGTGGTACTGCCCGAAAGAATAAGACTATCAAAACAAGATCGCTATGAGCAAGGAAAGACGGATGATTGAAATCACTCCGGGGCGTATGAGTCCGGGTGGGCGTATGACAGACCGCATCGAGAGCCGTGGACACAGTTGTCCTTACTGTCAAGGGAACGGCTACCACTGGCAGGAGGACGAGTGGCAGGAACGCTATAAGAAGGAGTGCCCGATATGCAAGGGCAGCGGCAGGCTCGACGCCGTGATAACCGTCGAGTGGAAAGCAGAAGAATAGCAATGGAAAGAAATAAATACAGCAAGATAATCCTATCTGAGGCAGAACAGCAATGGATGCGCAATAACTTCTGTAAGACCAAAAACGCGGAAGTGGCAGAACACCTTGGTATCTCGCACAGAACAGTAGTGAGGATTGCACGGGATATGGGATTGGTGAAACATCCAGACTTTACAAAAGCCATGCAGCGAAATGCTTCCGAACACGCTGCCAAAAGGAACAAAGCCAATGGTGGCAATGCTGGAACGAAGAACCTGTTGATTTACGGCAAGGCTTACCGTTTTAAGAAAGGCGAGCGGCAGAAGGACAAAATGTCGGCAGAAGCCTTTGACGCCATGCACCGTCGCATCGGTGAACAGCGAAAGAATACCATCAAGGCAGAGAAACGCAGGGTATTATTCGGTCTGGAGCAAAAGACAAAGCTCCGTGTAGTGCAGGCACCGAAAGAGAAAATATGCCTCCGTAATGGTTTGCGCAAGAAAGGCTATGAGATAGCCCGTGCTTCCAATGAGGCATTCATAACAGCGGCTACCCATCGTTCGGAAGTGATGGAGCGCAGGGCAATATCAATGGGTATGAGTTTTACATCAATTTAACAGCAATGATTATGAGTAATTTTTTAGAAGAAATCAAGAGACGTATTCAAGTGTGGCACGAGCAGCATGCGGAACGCATTGAGGCTGCCCGCCAGGCTGCCCTTGACGCAGAAGCACGGGAAGTTGTGCAGGTTATGGAGTTCAATGGTGAACTGTTCGCCAGCGTGAACGGTGTGCCTTTATTCGGTGTTGGCGACATCAAGGGAACTTTGCCTGAGGTTGTTGCCAACGCAAGGAAGAACTATAAAGACTGGAAGGAGGAAAAGTTATGGTAGCGGAGAGGAATTACGCTCGTTTCTACTGTCTGCTGAAGCAGCTTCCGGGTGCGGACAAGGCGACGCTGGTGGAGCAATTCACAAATGGGCGTACAAAACACCTGCATCTGATGGCTTCCACGGAATATGACGCAATGTGCCGTCAGCTGGAAGATGTTGCAGGCTATGACGAGCGTCGGCGCAGTCTGCGGGAAGGCTTGCGTAAGGCACGGAGCGGAGCACTGCATCAGATGCAGTTATATGGCATTGATACTACTGACTGGAATCGTGTGAATGCCTTCTGCCAGGATAAGCGGATAGCCGGCAAGCAGTTCAGGGAACTGGACACGGAGGAACTGAACGCCCTGAATACAAAATTGAGAATGATAATCAGAAAGAAGTCAAACCAATAAAACAACGAACAATGGAAACAAAAGTAAACATCAAGGATTTGAGCAAGGAGGAGCGGGCAAAGCTGCTCGCCGAGTTGCAGAACGAGGAGAAGCAGAACCGCATCGAGCGGCGCGAGACCTACGAGGGCCTGCGTGGGGAGATGATGCACGACGTTGAGCAGCGCCTGATGCAGGTGGTAACAGATGTGAGAGGCTTTCACGATTGGCTGTCGCAGGAAATCGAGGGTTTCGTAGCCATTATGAAGGACTACGGGCAGGTACGCAAGAGCGACCAACGCAGCTACACCATCACTGACGGTAACTTCCGTCTGGAGATAGCGAGCAATAAGGTGAAGGGCTTTGACGAGCGTGCCGACCTTGCGGCGGAGCGACTAATTGACTATCTAAAGCGCTATATGCAAAAGAGCGAGAAGGGAGCGGACGACCCGATGTACCAGATGGCGATGACGCTGCTGGAGCGCAACAAGGCGGGCGACCTGGACTATAAGAGCATATCGAAGCTCTATGAACTGGAGGACAAGTTCGACAGTGAGTACGGCGAGATTATGGCTCTGTTCAAGGAGGCCAATGTGGTGCAGAAGAACGCCGTGAACTACTACTTCCAGAAGCGTAACCCTGAAACGAATGTGTGGAGCCGGATTGAGCCGAGTTTCTGTCGTATGTAGCCTGAAATCTGTTTATAGGATTAACGTAAAAGTCGCTAAATGAAAGGTTTAGCGACTTTTTGCGTTTAATATCAATTAAATTTGTTATATTTGCCTGTCAGTTGTGTGTGTGGAGTATGAAAAAAGGTCGGAACAGTAATTTAATCGCATTGCGAGACGAGGCTTTATGCCGTCGTTACTACTATTGGACGGAGGTACAACGCCTCCGTTTCGATGATGCGCTGCGTCTGCTCTCTACCCGGGAGTTCTTCATCAGCGAGGAACGCATTATGGCCATTATCCGGAAGAAGTGCTCCGAGTTGAAGGACATAGACGTGCGGCCTGTTCCGAAAGTGCGCAAGCCTCACCTGACAGCGAAGCAGCTTGAACTGTTCCAGGACACTGCTGTCTAATCCTCTGTAGCCGAGTCATCATGCAACTCAAACTGAAAGACATACTCATAAACCTTAATCATTCCCGGCAGGGAGTAGCATCGGCTCTTTGTACGGCACATCGGTCCCATATCCTGTGAGTGCAGGGAGTCCTGAAGCACGGCATAGAGTCGGTTTGCCATACGGAGGCGCTCGGCGACTTTTTCCGTAGTACTTGACCCTATATGTGTATCATCGTAACAGTCAATAGCGAGGCGCGCTGTAAGCGATACTATTCCTTTCTGCGTTCCCATGCCAATATCGTTCCAGTCCGCCTCCATATTACCTACGAGGGCACAGGGGAAAGTTACGGGGTAAGTATCCTCATCGGTTTCCAGTTGTCCGTAGTCCTCATCTACGAGCGACAGTTCCGGCATTTCACGACTGATGAGTTCGAGGATTGAAATAAAAATCTGCTCCATAATTATATTTTTAGAATTTTCGTAATTTCTTGTTCTGTTTTTTCATTGATTTTTCTGGTGAGTTCCGCACTTTCTCCGAGAAATCTGCGCTTGGGGATCTTGATGCTTAACTTCTGCTTTTTGGTCAGAGCAAGGGCTTTCCAGAACCCTGCGGCAGCATTTTCCTTCGTACCGGCTTTCTTTGTTTTCCTCTTGTTTTTCTCCCTGCCCGTAACTTTGTGATACATCGCCCAGGCAAAGCGGCGCATCTTGGGTGTTACCGTCGGATTGACGGTGCCACCCTCATTGTGTATGGCAGCGTATGGCACCTCGTTGGCGACCTT
Organism: Prevotella brunnea; assembly: GCF_008016795.1. Taxonomy (GTDB): domain Bacteria; phylum Bacteroidota; class Bacteroidia; order Bacteroidales; family Bacteroidaceae; genus Prevotella; species Prevotella brunnea. The sequence continues at coordinate 41,583 of NZ_SDIK01000010.1, read as the reverse complement.
GACTCGGTAGTCTGCTGGCACATATTTGATAGAGCCGAAGAGGTGGTTACGCCCAGAGAGAAGCGGGCCGTATGCTGCCGAAGCGGAACTGGAGCCAGAGCATTGCCGTTTGGTAACGGGCCACTTTTTCAACCCATTATTGACAAAACCTCCCTTGCGGAAATTGTCCTGATAATGATCCTTTGCCATACGCCCGACAATGACAGGAAGTTTCCTGCGCATGAGTTCTCCCAGTTCCTTTTTATGCTGCTCTATGAGTTTTATGTAATCTTTTGCGTCCATAAATTTGTTTTTTCAAAAATAAGTTGTATATTTGCAGTGGATTCATAGGAAGTAATTTCTGTATGTTTCCAAATGCGCCGGGGTGTTCCATGAGAAACCCGGCTTTTTTATTCTATATCAAATATCAAAATATCTTTTTGCCCTTTAACTACACAATACACATGCTTGAGATACCTTTCGACAGGCTCTCCCTTATTGTCTCTTTGATATTTGAAGAAGTTGATAGATCTCTCCATTTTTTCCCTGTCGAAGAGGTGTGCGTTATGAAAATACAAACAAAGAGAATCTGCACTTGCAGATATGTCCTCTCTGCTATTGAAACGCCTTAACTGGTCATTCTTCTTTCCAAAGATATTTGAGTACCATCCATTTCCCGTTACAGAGCGTATATCCATAAGTACACCATCCAACTCCATATCAAGTGCTGGCAGCTGCTGCCCATTTTTTCTTTTCAGTTCATCCAGGAAAAGAACTTTATGTCCCATCTTGAATAATAGAGTCTGGCATTCGTTTTCGAGGTCGGTCGATGTTAGCCCTCCGAAGAAACGCTCGGCTCTCGGTCCATCGTGGGTAATGTGCCCTATATGATTTGCGCTCAGCCCACCAGTTTTCTTGTCGAATTTTACAGATGTGTAACTGTCGTCTTTGAGTAATCTCCTATACTCTTCCCTGCGCTTCTTGATGAGTTCCTTTTTGTCGTTGGCTATTTTTTCAATGCGTTTGTTTACATATTGGCAGGTATTACAGTGTTTCTTCCTGTTTTGGAATGTATAACGTAACCTATCGGATATTGTCGGCGTATAGAAAGGACAATGCTCACAAGAGTCTGGGAAATATGGATGATCATCGGAGAAAATCTGTGCCGTTGTACCTGGATTACCTTTAAGTCCTGACTGAGGGTTATTGCCACCACTATGATGTTCTGGACTATCGGCAGGTATAGGGGTAGCGGGGTCATCGGTGCTGGAGAGACTGCACTTGCAGTTCCAGCGGTCGCCCGGCCGGTGATGGTTCCAGAAATCGTCGTCGATGGGGCGGACGGTCCCCCAGTATCGCCGATGGTCCTCACCAGGGTGAACACTCGTCGAGGGCATCCACCTGAGGTTTGGCAGCACATCAGCCTCGCGCCAGAACTGCTGCCAGTCGGCAGCCTGATGCGCCCTTATGACAGCCGTGTCGTATTCTGTCTTGAGCCATGCCCCACACTGGTGCGAGGCAATGGGCATGACCTCCTTCAGCCACTGGTTGAACGGTTTTAGAACACCGTTTGAGTCGAGCAGTCGCGCCGCCATATCGTTCTGTGCCCGATGTACCTTGAAAGCCGAGAACACGTCTCCGGAGTGCCGCAGTTGCTCGTAGAAGTCATGATCGGGGTCGGTCACCGTGCGTGGCTGGAAACCCTCATCGGCAGCCTGATGGAATATGCCGCTCACGGCTCCATATAGCAGCGGCTCTATCTCCGTCTTTATATTGAACTTCTTGCGGTAGATATTACCGAGTGCCTTTACCAGCAATTCTTCATCGAATTGCAGACTGGAAGCCGGTGCGTTGTCCGCATCGAAGTATATATGATTGACTACCAGTCTAAACGAGCCCCGTCCTGCGGGGCTTTCGCGAAAAAAGAGCGGAGGCGGTCCTTTAACTTTGAACTTTGAGATTTGTGATTTGAACTTTGACTCTCATCCGTGTCCCCCTCATCTTCTTTATTTGGCTGCATCATTGCCTGTTGCCTGACTTTTCTATCTTCCTCCTGACGCTGTTTCTGCCGGTCGTAGTCCTTTGGTTTTTCTATGCTGAATTTCTCATAGAGGTAATCGTCATCGATAGGGAGCGAGAATGTCGTATGCAGCTGTGTAAGGACGCTCATCTCGGTATTGGGATCAATGTCTTTCTTTTCAGGGAAGCAGAACTTGCCCCCTGAGGTGTCAATGCCCATGTGGAAGAAGATGTCGGTCATATCATAGTTGAGCACGCTGAGGACATATTCGCGGTCAGCCTTCGCCACATTGTCCTCCACCTTCTTGTGCACCGTGCCAAGCGCCTGTGTACCCTTCTCTGACGATTCCGTGGTGAGGGTGTTTCCGAGAATCAGTTTTGAAATCTCACTGTTGCATCGTTCTACGAGCCGCTCATACACATCGGCAGAGCCTGTCTTGTTGCCGGCCTCACGCAGTTGCAGCTCGGTATCCTTGCCATGAATGAAAGTGGCGAGGGAGCCGATAGAGTTGGCATCCTGCAATGCACGGGTTCTTGACTCCTCGTCGTCGGTGTCATAGATGTACTCCTGAATAGGCATGCCGAACACCTCGGAGAACTGTGCCCAGTCGGCGGTGGTGTTACGCTTATAGATAACCCATGGCGCAGCCTTGGCAAGCAGTCCGAGATCGGTACCTCTCCCGACGAAGAGCAGGTCGGTAAACTCGTCCCATGAGGTGCCCTGAATGTCGGTCTGGTATTTTAGAATCAGTTTCCGCACCGGCTCCACATGCTTTCTTGGAATGAGGTCGTAGTCTATCCATTCCCCATTCTTGAAGAACTGCATCAGCGAGAAGCCCCAGAAGCGCGCGTCGAGAATGTCGGCCACGCAACGATAAAACCATGGTGATAGTATTTGTTCATTGATATGGTCATCGGGCTTTCCGTTTCGCTGAAACTCTATGGGAGAGCACAGCACGGCGTTCTTGCGTTTTTCCATGACGCTCGACAGGTGGGTGTCGAGCAGAATGTCCGTGTAGAGGTCATAGAGTTTTGAGCGCTGTGCGTAATCAACATTCTCGGCAGCCTTGACCGCGCTCATAAAGTCGCCCGTGTCGATATTGAACCGCTTGGGCTGCGTGATACGGATGATGGCAGGCTGCCGCTGTCCCGGACGTGGCACGTTTCCACTGACGGTGATACGCCCTTTTGCATTTTGTTCTTTATTCTTTCTGCTCATATTATAATCTGTTTATTCGTTTTGGATTGCTCTTGAACATCAGTGCCGATTTTCTCGCCCTGTCCTCCTCCGGCAGTAGCGGTGCGCCGTCGATGGAAACCTCCTCGTTTGCCACAGCCTTCATCCATTCCACCGCCCTCTCATAGCGGTCCTTGCGTACCTGTGAGAGTTTCTGAGGGTTGTGTATGCAGAATATGTGGTACACGGCAATGTCAATGACCATCATCAGTATAAGCTGGTTGCGCTCTTCGCCCGATGCTGAGAAGATGGCGTTGCAGTCGTAACGTTTGGAGAGGTAGCCCCGCATCTCGGCGATGGCCCTGTCCTCGCAAATCTCAACGAGTGTCTCATCGTCCCTTACAAGCGCATCGAGGATTTCGCGGTGTACGCTTGCGTCATAGTCCTTTATATCAACAAACTGGCTCATAATCTATATTTGTTTCTGTTTCTTACACTTCTTCGCGACTGTGTGAGTGGGCGGTCAGCCCGCTGTGCCGTCTGGTCAATCTTACGGTTTCCGCCCTCAACGGCATCAGGACCATCGGCAGGGTATTTGAGTGAGAGTGTGAAGAGCTTGAACTGGTCCTCCAGTTCCTTCATGTGCGGATTGTCGCGTTCAGTCTCGTTGAGAATCAGGTTTCCCTCGCGGTTCATTGGTTCAAGGTTTGCCTCGATACGCGTTGCCTTGTCTGTCTTTTTCTCCTCATCACCTTGAATATAGAGCGTGATGTTTTTCTCCTTACGCACCTTTCGGACGAGCGGGCGGAACACTTGCTGGAAGAACGGATCCTGAAGTTTATTGTTCTCCATCCAGCAATATACGGTACTGCGCCCTGCCACATATTCGAGCAGCTGCACATACCAGTCGATAAACTCGGCATTGAGTGCCTGTGCGAGGCGTGCCTTGATGACATAGAGTTTACTGTCTCTCTTTCCAAGGAGCATGACCGCCTTGAAGGACTTGCCCTTCTTTCCTTTCGATTCTCCCGGTGCAGGGTCGCCGTAAATGACGAGGAACTTGAACTTGGAGAGCGGCGGCACCTTGCCATATACCACCTGCTTGAATATCTCCCCCTCCGAGATAGGATTGTTGAAATACTCATGCTGCTGCGACAGCGTGGAAATCTTTGAGAGGGTACGGTCGATGTGCTCCTCCGTGTTCTTTTGCGGCCATGTACTCTTGCCGTTCCTGTCGCGTATGTTGATGATGTCCCAATGGTCGGCAATCTCCCCAGCGCGGGTTATGCAGCAGTCCCTTGCGATAATGTTACCACAAAAGACTATGAGCGTAGGCTCGGAGGTGGAGCGTGTAGGATAAAGTGCCTGTTCCCACCATTCCCACCGCTTCTGAATGACGTCGGGGTTCTTAGTGTCCTCATCAGTATCGAAGTCATCAACGAGCAGCACATCGGGGCGTATGGCCTCGTTACGGGAGCCACGAGGCGATTGCCCGGCACCGATTGCCCGGAATGCACCCCCTTGCTTGGTAATGAACTCGTCCTCGGTCCACGCCCCTATGGACTGCTGTCTGCCATAATAGGCAATGATGCGCCCGTTGGCTTCAAGGTTTCCCCTGTACGGTGCCAGTAGCCGGATGGCGTTGTCCTTGCTGTTGGAGGTAAGGATAACATTCTGCTTGCGTCGCGTGAGAACGAGGTACATGACGACGAACATCGTAATGGTGGACTTTGCCAACTCTCGTGACCACGAGAGAACCTCGTACCATTCATCGTTCGCAATCATACGGCGGATAGCGCGTTTCTGAAAGTCGGCAAACTCATACTTGGCATAGTTGGGGAAGAAGTATTCTATCCACTCTATGGGATGCGCCTCCAGATAAAGGCGGTGGCGTTCACGCTCGGCAACGCTCATCTCCTTATCAACAGGTGTGGCACGCATGATGTCCTGGCGGTACTTCTCCCAGTCGAGCAGCGCGTTTCTGTCAGCTTGCTTCATATATGGGTGGGTTGAATGTTAATGTTTACAGGAGCGACTTAATAAATGCGTCTGATAATTGTGTGAGTTCCTTTGCCTTGTCGAGGTCTATGGGGCGCAGGAATTCGATAAACTTTGTCTGCACGCTGATGACATCAGCAATGCCGACATCGGTCTCCATCTTCCGGATAGCGGCAGACAACTTGCCGAGGATGTCCGCCTCGGCATTACTTGCGAAGCGCGCTCCCTCCGGCTTCTCAGCTATCTTCCGGTTTATCTCGGCTACCTGCCGATAGAGATTTGCTACTTGCTCCTCACGGGTGAGCGTGAGTCCGACCTTCTGTTCCTCCCATTTTCCATCGGCTATCCAACGATTGACGGTAGCGCGGGACACCCCCACGCGGTCGGCTATCTCCTGCTGTGTGAGATTCTCCTTGAGATAGAGCGTTTTTGCCCATTCCTTCTTCTGTGTGTTGCTTAATTCCTTTGCCATATTTGAAAAATATAATGCAAAGGTGGCTTGTTTTTGTGGTGTTTGCAAATCGTGTCCGTATGATAAAACTTTGTATCGTAATAAGTTGATTATAAGTATTGTATGATAAAAAGGCGATTTGCAAACTTGTGAAAAATCCCCCACCTTTGCATTGAAAAGCGATAATTGGCTGCGCTCGGCAAAGCTGGAAGTGGTTCCGCTCTGCTCTCGCTTGCACAATCATTGCATCGTAAAGCGAACCCACAATAATACGACAACGACAAATGAATAGATTTTTCAACATCATCCCCGGCGAAGACACCTGCTGCATCCTGCTGTATGGAGACATAGGCGACAACTATGGAGCGGTGACGAGCGGACAGATTACCCGTGAACTAATGGCAGCGGAATCGGCATACAAGAATATTGATATCCGTATCAACAGTGTCGGCGGCGAGGTCTATACTGGCATAGCCATTTTCAACGCCCTGCGTGCAAGCAAGGCGAACATCACCCTCTATGTAGATGGTGTGGCAGCGTCTATGGCGAGCGTCATAGCCCTTTGCGGAAAGCCGGTATATATGAGCCGCTATGCCCGGCTGATGCTTCATAGCGTGAGTGGCGGTTGCTACGGCAACAAGAAAGACCTGAAGGAGGTGCTTGAGCAGATGGAGAGTCTGGAAGACACGCTGTGCCAGATGTATGCCGAGCGACTGGGCAAGGATACGGCGGCGGTAAAGGCTGCCTATTTCGACGGTACTGACCATTGGCTGACGGCAGACGAAGCCCTTAGCCTTGGGCTGATTGACGGCATTTACGATGCAGACCCTGTGCCGGAGGACAGTACGCCAGAACAGATATATGCAATATTTAATAACCGGCTCAATGAGCCACTAAACATTTCGGACATGAACTTTGAAGAATTGAAAAAACGTCCGCAGTTCAAGGACTGCGCGACGGAGGCCGACGTGCTGGCACGCCTCGACCAGTTGGAAACCACTGCTGGGCGCGCTGACAGTATCGGTAAGGAGAATGACACGCTGAAGGCAAAATTGAAGGACTTTGAGGATGCGGCAGAGGCAGCGGCGGCAGCAGCGCGCAAGGCCCTGCTCGATGCCGCAGAGAAAGACGGTCGCATCAATGCGGAGACACGCCCCGTCTATGAGAACCTGCTGAAAGAGCACCCCGATGACGGCAAGAAGGCTTTGGCAGCCTTGCCAACAAAGAAAATGGTAAGGGACACCCTGCAGGGTGGCAATCCTGGTGATGAGAGTCCCTGGGAGAAGCGCCAGCGTGAGATCCGCGACAAATATCACGGAAAGTAAAACCTGTAAATAATTATTTCATAAACAATGGCAATCAATATTAAAAACACCAACTACAATGGCGAGGTGCTGGAGCAGCTCCTTACCGTTGCGACGACCAACAACGAGATTGTGGGCAAGGGACTTATCCACATTATCCCGAATGTGTCGAAGAAAGTATCCATTCCCCGTCTGCGCACAAGCAAGATGTTGCAGCAGCAGAAGGAAGATCCCCAGGTAAGCGACTCGAAGGGTGGCTTCGATTATTCGGAGCAGAGCCTGAACCCTGTGGACTTCATGGCGTTCACGGTTTTCAACCCGCGCACATTCGAGAGCGTATGGCGTCAGTTCCAGCCTAAGGGCGACCTCGTTTTTGCAGAGCTTCCACCTGCCGTACAGAACCAGCTTCTCGACGCCCTGTCAAAACAGGTACAGTTCGAGTTAGGGAACCACTACATCAACGGCGTACAAGGTGATGACGATGACCATCTCTTCAACGGCATCCTGACACAGGCTGCAAAGGACCAGGACGTTGTCGTCGTAAGTTCGAATGAAACGACAATGGTTGGCCGCCTGAAGGCAGTGCGTGCAAAAATTCCTGTAGCGATGATTGAAAACCCGAACCTCCGCTTCCTGATGAGCCCTACGGACTTCAACAAGTACGATGACGAGCTGACGGCCCGCGAGTACAAGAACCGTGACGAAACCACGCGCAACCTGAAGATGTACAAGGACATCAAGATTGAGACCCTCGCGGCATGGCCTGATGACCTTATCGTGGCCACGCTGTGCAGCCCCGACGCAATGACGAGCAACCTGTTTGCGGCCGTGAACCTCCAAGACGACGAACATGTCATCAAGATTGGTCCTGTGAGCAATATGAGTGAATTGTACTTCTTCAAGATGCTTATGAAGGCAGACACTAACATTGCCTTCGGTGAGGAATTCATCGTGCTGGACAAGCGTTCCTCACCAAAGTTCCTTGCACACGGATAACCATGTGGACAGCAGAGATTTAGTATAAACCATAAAATAGAATAAAAATGGAAAAGGAAAAGAACGAAAAGAATGAAGAGAAAAAGGTATCTATCAAGGTAGTCCAGGACTTCCTTGACAAGTTTGACACCACTATCCGCTACGAAGCCGGTACCGTATTGGAATTTGAGACTGAGCGTGCTGCAGATGTTGTTAGCCGTGGCTTGGCAGAATACTCAGAACCCATAGGATAATGAGCAAGCCAATGCAATATCTCGTCATCCACTGCACCGCCACACCTGAAGGCCGTGAGGTAAGTTCCAAGGAGATACGCCACTGGCACACCGCCCCAGTAAGCAAGGGTGGGCGTGGCTGGAAGCAGGTGGGCTACACGGACCTCTTCCACCTTGACGGCAGCGTGGAGCGGCTGGTGGACAACAACGAGGACGCTCAGGTGGATCCGTGGGAGGTTACCAACGGCGCGGCGGGCTACAACAGCGTGAGCCGGCACATCGTGTATGTGGGCGGCTGCGACAAAGCCATGAAGCCAAAGGACACGCGGACGGCGGCGCAGAAGGAAGCCCTGAAACGCTATGTGCGCGACTTCCACGAGCGTTTTCCGCAGATACGCATTGTGGGGCACCACGACCTGAATCCGGGCAAGGCGTGCCCTTCGTTTGACGTTAGCAAGTGGCTGCGCGAGATAGGAGTTCATAATTCATAATTTACAATTCACAATATACAAGCAATGGCAGACACGATATTACAGATTCTGCAATGGGCAATCCCGTCTGGCGGTATCGGTGCCGCCATTGCGTGGATTGCGAACCGCAAGGCGCGGGAGGCCAAGACCGCCAAGGAGGTGCACGACACCTACAAGACGATGTACGAGGACATCTCGACGCTGCTGGTTGAAACACAGAAGAAATATGAAGAGACCAAAGAACAGATTGAGGCTCTGGGAGTCGAGAACAGCCGGACACGGCGTGCGCTCAACCGCCTCTCCCGCGCTATCGAGGCTATTCAGGTTTGCCCTCATCGCGCTAATTGTCCTGTCAATGGCGAGCTGTCGCTCGACGAAGAGGCTGACGAGGGAAAGCCAAGTCGTGCAAAGCACTCTCGAGGCAAGGAACAGCGAGGCGGTGAGCATCACCGAAACGAGCCAGATGCCCGTGAAGGTGCCGATGTCGACGGTAAGCCTGACACTGAACCTGGACAGTCTTCGCCTGTTGCCCCAAGGGGCGGGCTACACGGCGAGGAAAGGTCAGGCGAGCGTGAAGGTGAGCCACAAGGCGCCGACGGCTGATGAGCCGGAACGGATAGTGATTGAAGCCGGATGCGACAGCCTGGAACTGGTGTGCGCCAGATATGCCAAGACCATCAGCACGCTGAAACGACAACTCAAAATTGCGAGCGACAGCAAGGCTGAGCATAAGGAGGAGGAGAAGGAAAGTACCGGTAACGGCTTCCTCATGTGGCTCAAGTATTTTTGTGCCGGGCTTCTGTCCGGGATAATCGGAATAGTATTCACTTTTATAAAACTTAGAAAATGAGCAAGAACAAGAAATTCATCTACGGCATTGCAGCCGTGAAGAAAGGAACCACGCTGATAGGTTACATCGAAAAAGGCAGCTGGGACTGGGGCGGCGCTAAGCCGGAGAGCGTGGACGTGGAAGCCGAACAGGTTCCCGATGCGCCTGTGCTGACCCTGCTCCAAAAGAACGGACAGGTCAGTCCGACTTTCAACCTTATCCAGTTGGATTACGAGAACTTGAAGAACATTCTCGGTGGTGAGCTGGTGAAGACTGGCGGCAGCGGAAATGAGAAAGTTACAGGGTGGAAGGCTCCTTCCTCCCTTGTGGAATTGAGGGACAAGTGGACCATCGACTTCGTGAGCGGTCAGACGATGACCATTCCCAACGGAACCATCCTGGCCAACCTCGGCGGTAAGCTGACGCTGACCGAAGTTTCGAAGGTAGAATGCCAGCTGAAGGTGAACAAGCCCGAGGATGGCGGTGCTCCTTACGAAATCAATGACACTCTGGGTGAAGGCTGATGGACGAGCAAGTAATCAGGAAAATCCAGAGAGAGGGAGCGGAGGCCTTGCTTGATGCGGGCGTTTCCCTCCCTCTCAAGGATTTGAGGATACCCTTCAGGAAGCAGCCGTTTCGACTTCGCCTGACGATGAAGCGTCCGACGCTTTCGCGGCAGATCAAGATAGCGCATGCCTACCTGACGATGGACACGACGGCGGCCGAACTGGAAGCGATGGACCATAAGGAACAGATGCAGTTCCTTGCCCGGCATGGCAAGACCTTGAGCCGTATCATCGCCCTGACGATGGAACGCTGGTGGCTGCCGGTATGGCTGCTGTCATGGCTCGTGCTGCACTCGATGAAGTGGGAGTACCAGAAGGCAGCCTTCAGCCAATTCGTATTGCTGATGGGCACGCAGTCTTTTATACCTATTATCAGATCAGCAGAGATGACGAATCCGATGAAGCTGAGACTGAGCCAAGGAAAGAGGGGGAGTTAAAGAGCCGTTGGGAAGGCTCCCATAGCCCCTTTGGGTTTATATGGCAGATAGCGAGTGCCACGGGGTGGAGCGTGGACTATATCCTGAACGGCGTGAACTTCCAGACACTAATCATGATGCTGAGCGACGCCCCCCGCTATGTAGATGGCAAGCAAGCCAACGGTAGCACACAAAGCCCTGAAGGTGAAGCCAGCGATATAGTGGCGTTTTTTCAAAGCAACTTAAAACAATAGCGAATGAAACCGGTAGAGATAGAGTTTTTGATGCGGGACAACCTGACGGCGGGACTTGACAAGAGCAAGATGAGCGTCGAGCAGCTGCTTGGTGCAGCCCGCCGCGCATCGCTCGTTATCAATGCGAAGATCAACGACCAGCGTAAGGTGATTGACGGTGTCAATACTGACCTTGACCGTATGCATCGTAAGCTGCAGACCATGAAGCCTGGAACCGGTCAGCAGGAGCTGATTGCAGAAATCAGCGCATGCAAGAAAGTGCTTGCCGAGGAAACCGGGGCACTGCAGCAATTGGAGAAAGAACACCAACAGGCCAAGCAGGGCGTGGCGCAACTGGAGCAGGAATACCGCAAGATAACCATTTCTGAGGAACAGGCGGCAGCGGCAAATAAAAGCCTGACAGAGAAGATAACGGAACAGAAGGCGGTCATTAAACAGGTCGAAGCCGATGTCCGTTCCCTTCAGAAAGCCTACGACAACGCAGCCCCGGGCAATGCGCAGGGTGCAGCCCTAGCAGAATTGAACGCCGCCAAGAAAGCCCTTGAGGAAGAAAAGGTAATCCTCAACAGCCTGACAGAGACACAGGAACAGAACAGGGAAAGCAACAAACGCCTGTCGCGTCAGTTGCGCGAACTGCAGAACGACATGGCAAAAATGCGTCTGAATGGTGAGCAGAATACCGAGGAGTACCGACAGATGGCAGAGAAAGCTGCCCTACTTTCAGACACTCTCGGAGACCTGCGCCAGCAGACCAGTATCCTCTCCAATGACGACGCGAACCTTCAGGGCTTCATATCCGGCGTGAACGGTTTGTCGGGCGCATTCACCACCGCCACGGGCGTGATGTCCCTTTTCGCTTCCGAGAATGAAAACCTGATGAAGGTGCAGGCACGGGTACAGAGCGTCATGGCCATCACGATGGGGCTGCAGCAGCTGTTCAATGCCCTGAACAAGGACAGCGCATTCCGGCTGGTAACCGTCACGAAAGTCAAGAACCTGCTGACGGCTGCCAACTACCGCCTTGCCACCTCACTGGGTATTTCCAATGCCGCGGCAACGGCACTCATGGCCACGCTGACACTCGGTCTGTCCGTTGTCATTACAGGACTCATCGTGGCTTGGAACAAGTACTCCGATGCACAGGAAGAAGCGGCAAGGAAGGCGCAGGAACGTATAGAGATTGAATCACAGGGACGGGCAGAGATGATCAAGACCCGCTTTGAGATAGACACCACCCGGGAGAGCCTGAAGAACTTCACCGGCTCCAAGGAAGAGGAGAAGAAGAAGTGTGAGGAGATGAACCGCAAGTACGGCGAGGCTTTCGGCTATTATGACACCGTTGCCCAATGGTACGATGTACTTACCCAGAAAGCCGAGCAGTACATACAGATGCTTTTCCTCCAGGCCAAGGCGCAGGCACTCGTGAACAAGGCCGTGGAAGCCGATGAGAAGGTAAATAAGCACAAGGCGACCAAACCGGGCAATGCGGAAAGCGATATGGGCTGGTTTGCCCGTATGGGACATTACTTGATGCAGTCAGAGAGCAACGGCATGTACGATGGTCATGCGGCCGTAGAGCGGTACAACAAGGAAGCATACAACAAGCGAACCAAGGAACTGGAGGCGGAACGCGACAGCTATCTCAAACAGGCTGCCGATTTGGAAAAACAGGCTGCATCCATTGGCAAGAGTGCAAATATCGGTGGGCACTCCGCCCCAGACAAACCGAAGAAAACCACAGGCAAGACCAAGACCGCGAAGGACACCAGGAACGAGGAAGAGCGTAACGCAAAGGAACTCCTTGCCCTGCAGCAGAAGAACCGCCAGACAGAGATAGACCTGCTCAAGGAAGGCTCTGAAAAGAAACGCCGACAAATCCAGGAAAACTACAAGAAGGAAATGGAGGAACTCGCCGCCCAGGAAAAGAAATGGCGCGATGCACAAAAGGGACATCTCACCGGTGAACAGACCGAAGCACTTGCCTCAGCCCGTGCCCTTGCCTCCATGAAGAAAAAGGACGGCGAGAAAGAGATTGCCAAGGAAGAGGCGAAGAAACAGCTGGAACAGCGCAGGGACGAGATTCAGGCGATGAGCGAATACCTGAGGGAATATGGCTCGTTCCAGCAGAAGAAGCTGGCCATCGCCAAGGAGACAGCGCAGAAGATAGCCGAGGTGGACGCTTCCGAAGTGAGCGACAGTACAAAGAAGTGGAAGAAAGCCCAACTCCGCAAGGAACAGCAGCAACGCGAGTCGAGTATGAAGTTCGAGGAGATCAGCCGTGGCATCGACTGGAGCGCTCTCTTCAGCGGCGTGGGCAACCTGACCAAGGAGATGATAACACCGATGATGGAGCAGCTGCGCGCATACGTCGAGACGGACGAATACAGGAACGCCGATGCGGAGACCCAGCAGAAGGTGACGGACCTGATACAGGAGATGCGCCGGTATGTCGGTACAGACCAGAGCGTGACATGGCAGAAACTGGACGAGGCCATCAAGCAGTTCACGGACAGCGTGGCCGCCTACGACCGCGCCGTGAAGGCTGAGGAAGCCGCCGTGAAGACAAGAGACGAAGGCAAGAAGAAACTCGCCTCAGGAGAGATTACGGAAGAGCAGTACAGGGAACTTGAGACCAAGGCGCAGGAACTGGGCGATGCCACAGCCAAGGCACATGAGAGTATGGAGGGTTTCGGTGCGGCCCTGAACCGGACCTCCGATGAGGTGGCGAATTTCACGAGCGGACTGACAACAGCATTAAGCAATGCCAAGGCCTGGCAGGGTGTGGAGGGCTTTGGCGGCATTCAGCAGTCCGTGGGGCAGATAGACCAGCTGAAAGGAACGCTGGATTCCATACTTCCGCAGATGGGGGAAGGCATGGCGAAGACGATAGGCACCACGCTGTCGGGCACGATGGGCAGTGCGCTGGGGAGTATCGGCGGAAGCCTGTCGGGCGTATTGTCAAGCGGGCTTGGCGGCATCATCGGTATCGTGGCGCAGATACCGAAACTGATACTGGACCTTGTGGACAGCATCAAGAGTTTTGTAACGGGGATTCTGAATGCCATTACGGAGCTTATCTCGCTTCGGTGGATAGACGACCTTGTGGTAAGCATCTTAGATGCGGTTGGCAACCTGATAGATGCCATTTTCGACCTGCCGGAGAATCTCTTCAAGGTGCTGGAGGGCATCGTGGTGAATGGCGTTGGCGGTCTGCTTGACACTGTACTGGGTCGTATCGGCAATATCCTGTCCTTCGGGGCCTTGAGTTCCAAGGGACCGAGCGACTGGTTCACCAATTCCAACGAGAAGGAAGTCGCGGAGGCCATCGATCGGCTGACGAAGCGGAACGAGCTGCTCGAGCAGGCCATCGAAGACCTGACTGATGAGATGAAGACTGCCCGGGGAGCCATCGCCATCCGCATATCTGATGATGCGGAGAAACTGCAACGCGAGACAATCGACAACTACAAGGGCATTGCCCAGGCACAGGCCGGTTACCATTCCGCGCACCACAGTTTCAACTACTACTGGCGCGGTTACAGTCAGGAACAGATAGACCGCCTGAGTGCCCAGATGGGCAGGAAGTGGAACGGGGACATCTGGAACCTCAGCCCGGAGGAAATGAAGATGCTGCGCTCCAATGTGGATATGTGGAAGCTGCTGCAGGATACCGGTAAGGGCGGCTACGGCGGTCGGGTGGCCGAGAAGCTGGACAAGTATATCGAGCAGGCCGGCAAGCTGAAGGAGATTACGGATGCCCTCTATGAGAACCTGACCACCACGACCAAGGACAATGTCTTTGATGACTTCCTCAACTCTCTATACTCTCTTGCCGACGGTTCGGAAAATGTTTTTGACGAGATTGCCGAGAATTGGCAGGAGATGGTTAACAAGATGGCAGTGAACAACCTCGTCGGTGCGAAGTTCCAGAAAAATCTGGAAACATGGTACGAAAATCTTGCCAAACTCAACAAGGCGAGGACAAGCGGTGAGATAACCGATGCCGAGTACCGGAAACGGCTTGACGCACTGAAGCAGGAGTACGAGGATTATATGAAGAGTGCCAGGAACGACATCGAGCAGCTGAGGAACGAAGGTATCATCAAGGAGACTGACAAGACCGGAGGCACGACACAGTCCGGCAGGAGCGGTGCCTTCATGACAATGAGCCAGGACCAGGGAACAAAGCTGGAGGGACTGTTCGTCAGCGGTCAGATGCACTGGGCAAGCATCGATGACCGCGTGGAGGACATAGCCGTCAGGATGAGTGACGCCCAGGGACACCTGAAGAAAATCGAGGACAATACGGGCAGCAGTGCCCAATCTCTGAAAGATATAAAGGAAGAAATGAAAAAAATAACTCGCGATGGCGTAAAAGTGAAATAGTATGGATAAGATATTAGGCGGACTTGTACTGATCAACGGCACGGATATCTGGAAGGAGTACGGCGTGTTCCTCACCGAGGAGAAGAAAGGCGGCAGGGAAAACCTGAACGCCATTCTGACACCCAGTAAGGCAAAGGAACATGTGGGCGTGGACATACGGGAGCATGACGGAAAGAAATACTCCCGGACACTGTTGCCCGCCAATGCCGAGCGCGACGTGACGCTTCATTTCGCCCAGTATGCCCGGACACGGGAGCAGTGGCTGGCCAGCTACATGGCCTTTATCAGCTTCCTGAAAACAGGCAAGGACGGCTGGCTGACGATAACCTTTACGGAACTGAACCTTACGCTCAGGGTCTTCTATTTGGACTGCAGTTCATACAGGACGCTGACCTACCTGTGGAAGGAGGGCGTACAGGCCGGCCGCTACAAGGTCAAGTTCCGTGAGCCCGAACCGATAATATAACATCATTAGAAAACTGATAATCGGCTGCATTCGGCAAATCAAGCGAGCTTGTTTGCGCTCATTTGCACGATTATTCAAACACCATTCAAACGATATAAAAATGATTCTGACGCTATATGACAGCTACGGCAATGTAAAGGGGCGCATAGAGCCCGATGGCAGCAGCACACAGGAAAAGGAGATACAGGGGGATAACCTGCTGAATCTCTCCTTCACGCTGTACGAGTTCATTCCCGTCGATGTGAACGACTACATCGACTATGGCGGCGAGCGTTACCGGGCGGTGGAGAAGTATGTACCCGCAGAGAAGAGTACCGTCGAGTGGGAATACAGCCTCCGCCTGTACGGGATTGAGAGCCTTATCAAGCGTTTCCTCATCCTGAACAATACCGATGGCGGAAACGAGGCCGTGTTCACGCTGACTGCCCGTCCCATAGACCATGTGCGTCTGATCGTGAAGAACATCAATGACGGCATGGACGGCACGACCAACTTCAAGGCCGGCACCGTGGAGGGCACAGACAACGTGACCATCGACTATACCGGCAAGTACTGCAATGACGGGCTGAAGGAGCTGGCGGAAGCCGTAGGCGTGGAATGGTGGATAGAGGGAGAGACTGTAAACCTGTGCCGCTGCGAGCACGGTGAGGAAATCACGCTCGGGTATGACAAGGGACTGACGGCCCTTGACCGCGACAAGGCCGACAATGCGAAGTTCTATACACGCCTGTTCCCCATAGGCAGCTCGCGCAACATTGATGCGGCGAAATACGGACACAGCCGGCTGATGCTGCCCGACGGTGTTAAGTACGTTGATGTCAACGTGGAGCGGTACGGCATTATCCACCACTACGAGCAGAAAGCCTTTGCGGACATCTATCCCCGGCGTGTCGGCGTCGTGGCCGGCGTGCGCTCGAAAGAGGTCAAGGACAAGGACGGCAAACCCTTTACGATTTACTACTTCAAGGACAATGACCTGACTTTCGACCCCAACGACTATGAGATTGGGGGACTGGTGAAACATGTATCCTTTCAGGAGGGCAGCGAGCTTGCTGGGTTGGGCACCGACAATGACCATTACTTCGAGGTGAACTATGACAGCAAGACGCAGGAGTTTGAAATCATCACGATATGGCCTTACAACGACGATACGCAGCTGCCCGGCGGCACGCTGGTGCCGAAACCAGGGGACAAGTATATCCTATGGAACATCCGCATGCCGGACGAGTACTACGGATTGGCAGAGAAAGAATTCCGTACCGCGGTTGACGAGTACAACAGTAAGCACGCCCTGGATGTGAGCCGGTACAAGGCGCCGACGGATCATGTCTGGATTGAGGAGACCGGCACGGAACTCTTCATAGGGCGGCGCATACGGCTGGAGAGCAGCGAGTATTTCCCCGGGAAAGGCTATCGGTCGAGCCGTATTACGAAAATCATTCGGAAGGTCAATGAGCCGGGGCAGATGGACCTCGAGATCAGCGATGCCCTCTCGACGGGTACGATGGCCAGGGTGGACAGTGCCATCGCGGATGCGAAGAACTATGCAGGAACGCTTGTCGGCGGTATCAATGTCCCCGACATTATCCGCAGCTGGGATACGACACAGCCGACAGATACCAACCTGTACAGTGCCAGGCGGACGCACAAGGAGTTCCTGAGCAAGAACAGCCCGGACCGCGCCAAGAAGAAAATCATCTTTGACGAGGGACTGGACCTTGGGGACTTCGAGTCCGGAACCCAGGGCGGCCGCCTTGACGGCAAGGGTAATGCGGAGCTGTTGACACTGGTGGTGCGCGAGCTGCTGCGCAGTGCTAGGTTCAGGGACGGTATGGCCGGTGAGGGCTGGCAGATGTGGATAGACAAGGACGGGTTGGCGAACCTGACGCTCGACAAGCTGACCGTGCGTCAGATAATGGTTGTCCTTGAAATGCTGATAGAACGCGTGCGCAGCGTAGGCGGACAGTTGGTGGTGAGTGCCGCCAACGGCAAGATAAAGAGCGTGGAGAAGACGGACGGCTACTGGCGTATCACCTTCGAGCAGGAGAATACCTTCGAGGCTCACGACCTGATGCGCTGTGCGACCTTTACCGGAGGGCGGCTGAAAAGCTACTGGGTGGAAGTGGCTGCCGTGGAAGGAAACTCCGTACTGGTGGAGGAAAGCGAGTTCGACGCTTCCTTGCCGGAGGCTGCCGACGAGTGCGTGCAGATGGGCAACACCGAGAACGCGCTGCGCCAAAACCTGATACTCATATCGGCGACCGAGGACGGCCAGCCGAGGGTGGATGTGATGGACGGCGTGAAGGGCAAGAACTTCAAGGACAGCCTGCGTGCAAGACTGGGCAATCTGGACGGTATCAAGGATGACAGGTTTCCGTCAGACAACCAACCCCATGGAAACGGCCTGTACAGCGACAACGCCTACCTGCGCGGCACTTTCCTGCTCGTTACCGGTGAGGACATTAAGACGAAGTTCGAGATAACCGAGGGGAAGATAGCAAGCAGCGTGAGTGCGCTCCGTCAGGACTTCGCCACGGATAAGGGTTACCTGAACAATCCCAGTTTTGACGAGGGACTGAGCAAGTGGCTCACGGAGAATGAGACGGTGTTCTGGCTGGTGGGTAACAAGTGGATATGGGCCAATAAGAATGTGCTGACCAAGAAAGGCGATGGCGCGAGTGTTACGAAGGATGACGGGCGTGTGGTAGTGCATATAAAAAACAAGTATATCACGCAGAAGAACGTCAACTTGAAGAGCGTGCCGGCGATGAGCACAAATACCGATGGCAAGAAGGAAGCCCTGCCGGTGTATCTGAGCTTCTTTTACCGCTGCGCGAAAGAAGGCACGCTGAAGGTGCGATTCGAGAACGTGGATAAGACCGGTTTTGAGAACTTCAACTCTATGGAAGTGGAGGAAGTGCTTACGCCGACGGAGGGGTACAAGCAGTTCTCCTGCAACGGGCTGTGGAACGGTACCGGCGACTTCACACTGAGTTTCACAGGGGACATCTACCTCTATATGCTCATATTGAGCACGGACAAGATAGAGAGCCTGACCTACAAGTACAGGACACTGTTCGAGCAAAGCGAGAAACTCGTAAAAATAGCCGCCCAGAACTTCGATAAGGACGGTCGTGTGCTTGCCGAGAGTGGCATCATGGTAAAGGCTGAGGGTAGCGGTATCTATGCACAAGGTCCCGACGGGAAACTGGCGCTCATCGGTGTAGCGGTGGAAGAGACCGATGCCGAAGGACACACGAGGACCGTCATCAAGCTGCTTGCCGACAATATCAAGTTGGAAGGACTTGTAACGGCCAATGGGAATTTTAGGATACTGCCCGACGGCAGCATTGAGGCCAAGAACGGCAAGTTCGGCGGCGAGGTCAATGCTGAGACAGGATACATTGGCGGCTTTGCCATCAGTGGAAACCATATTGGTGTATCAAGCCGTGTATTGCAGCCGGACGGTAGCTACAAAGTTGTGGATGACAGGTATGGTTTGTTCCTGTATGACACGATGATAGGCTTCAACGCCAAAGACCGACAGGCGATTTTCGGAACGTGGCATAGTCTTGGACAGCCTATGCTCACAAGGCTTGTTGACACGGCAACAGACTATACTGACAGCAACGGCAAGAAATGGGGTTTTCTACCTAAATATGGCATCATCTTCGACATAGAGAATTCCATGAGCGGCAACTTCGCCTTCGCAGGGAAAGGAAGCGGTGCACTGAATGGTTTCGTGGACGGATTCCGCTTTGATAAGGTGAAGGTGGACAAAGCCAATACCATCTATGATGTGGAGATAAAGGACAGCAACCGCCTGATTGTGGTGTGTACAGCAGGCAACTCCGGCATAGCACTTCCTCGTCTTCCTGCAATGCGTTCTACTCTGGGCATAGGCCAGAACACACCGTTTGCCTTCCGACTGACTGTTTCTTCTGACTTGGGAGCAGGAGACTTCGTGATATTCGGCCGGAACAAGACCAAGAACAGCAGGCAGGAGACACCCTGGAACAAAGAGGACTATCCGCTGCTTACCACTTGGAATGGCGAACAGTGGGGAGATATGACAATGGGACAAGGAGACACTGTGGAGTTGCTGCTGGTGTATGATCCGGAGCGCACTGTGCAGATAGACGGTTTCACCACCCAATATACGGCGAGAATCATCAACAGGCAAAATTAAAAAGATATAAGCATGAAGACTGTTTACAACCGGCTGCTGCCCCCGAAGGGGTTCAAGGCCATCAATCTTTTCGGCGTGGTGATGGTCAGGAAAGGGTACCGTATGACGGACACTGACCTGAACCACGAGGCTATCCACACGGCACAGATGCGCGAGCTGCTGTATGTACCGTTCTATGTGCTGTATGTGCTGGAATGGCTGTGCCTGCTGCCAAGATACCCGAAGCGGCACGAGGCTTACAGACATATCAGTTTTGAGCGCGAGGCATACGCTCATCAGGCGGAGCCAGATTACCTGAAAGCAAGACCGAAGTTTAATCAATATAAATCATAAAGATATGGCACTGACAGAACAGGAAAGACAGGATTTGAAGCAGGACATACTCTCGCAAATCAAGAGCGAGAGCCAGAGTGTAGCCGAGCTGCAGGAGGTGCAGAGCCTCGACGGGGTGAAGACCTTGCCGGCGATGCGCGGCGAGGAACTGGTGACCGCTCCGATAAGTCTGCTGGGCAAGCCTGCAACCGATGCGGCAGCACAGGCGCAGGCAGCCAAGAAGGCGGCAGATACCGCGGCGGAAAAAGCAGTACAGGCTGCCACCAATGCCGACACGAAGGCACAGGAAGCACAGGCGGCCGCGCAGGTTGCGAACAAGGCTGCTGAAGACCTTGCTGCGGTAAAAGACTCCACCCAGCAGGTCATTGACCGGTACGAAGATGTGGCAGTACAAGCCCTGAACGGAGCCACGGCGCGCTTTGACGGCATACTGGCAGACGCCACCATTGAGCAGCAGAGTGCCTCGGCGGTAGCCGGTGTGTACTTCATAGCCTCCAAGGGAGTGTTTGCCGGAAAGCGCGAGGGGAAGTATTACGGCAACTGGCAGGGCGCTGACCTCTACCTCACCGAGGACAGAAAGGTGATACAGAAAGACAAACTCTACCTGCTTGGCTCCGTGCTCTACGCATGGAACGAACAGGACGGCACGCTTGCCGAGGCCAGCGGCACGGGCGGCGGAAACACCATCAACGTGAGCGAGGTCTATCCCCTCGAAACAGGATACTACACGCTGGGCACAGCCATCAAGGCCGTGGAAGAGAAGCTGCGCGCCAAGGGACGGTGCGTTACCTTTGAAGTGTCTCAAGGAAAATACCAGACCAAGCAGTTTGCCGGAACCAACCTGGCGACCTGGGAGAGCGAGAGCAGCTGGGACGACTTCGGCGGTGGCGGAACAGTGAAGAGCGTAACGCTAAACGGGCAAAAGGGCACTCCCGACAGCCAGGGCAACATCAGCCTCACGGTCAACGAGACCGAGGTGGACGAGACGCTCGATGCCGGCAGTACGAACCCCGTGCAGAACCGTGCCATTACCGGCAAAATCGGCGAGATAGAAGCCGGCACACTCTTCGACAGCGATGTGACCGAGGAAGACGGGAAGCAGACCGTTACACTGAAGAACAAGAGCGGCGTGGCCATTACCCAGTTCACGCTGGCTTCCGGAGGAGGTGGCGGTGGGGAAACGTCTTCCGCCAAGATCGTGCTGGGTGCCGGCGTAGACCACAATGTCATCAAGGAAGGCGGCGACTGCGTGCTGACCTACAGCTACGACCACCGGTATGTGGGAGGCGAGGATGCCGGGCAGACCACCGGACAGAAAGCTACCATCGAGATACGCGTCCTGCGCGGCTCTATCCTTGTGTACGGACAGACCATTGAGAATGTAAGCCGGGGTACCTACACCTTAAATGTTAGCAAATACCTTCAGGTGGGTACGACCGACATCTATGTAAAAGCCACGGCGACAGACCCCGACACGGGAAAGTCTCAGGCGAAGCAGGCATATGTGAACGTGAAGGCAGTGAGCCTGACGCTGAGAAGCGACTATGCCCTCTCGGACGGAACAGCCGGAGGCGGCTATGATACAGGCGACAGTGCAGTGATACCCTATACCGTGCAGGGAACGGGCACGAAGACAGTATTCCTCTACGTGGACGGCAAGCAGCATGAGAACCGCGCGGTAACGCGCAGCGGTACCACCAACGGCAGCTTCTCCATTCCGATGCGCCCTTTGGCGGTAGGCCGCCATACGGTGCAGCTGGTGGCGGAGATGGAAGCCGGGGGCGGGCTGACGCTGCGCAGCGAGAGTATCTACATGGATATTTTCAAGGCTGGGAGCAGCCGCCCGCTGATCGGCACGAAACATGTCTTCCGGGACGGACGCATCCTTACTGACAACCACCTGACCCCGCTGCTGAAGACCGGGCAGTACGAGCAGCTCTCTTTCGAGTATGCCGTCTATGATGCAGGCGGCACACCTGCCGGCATGACCGTTTTTATGAACGGTACTCCCACACAGAACGTGAGCGTTCCGAGGACGGTGCAGACCTACACCAACCGCTTCACGGCACAGGGCACACAGAAAATGAGGCTCGTATGCGGTGCGACGGAATATCCCCTTGACATCGAGGTGGAGAAGAGTGGTATCGACATCGGCGAAGCGACGCTTGGGCTGAAGCTGAAGCTCAGCGCGGCGGGACGCAGCAACGGCGAGGCAGATCCGGCACACTGGGAATACGGCAGCGTGAAGACGGCATTCGACGGCGTGGACTGGAACACGAGCGGCTGGACGGGTGATGCGCTGAAGCTGCTCAATGGCGCGAAGGCTGAGATAGCCTTTATGCCGTTCACCTCCGATGCGGCCACCGCAGGCTGCACGGTGGAGGTGGAAATGAAAGTGTCCAACATCACGGACAAGGACGCGGGCGTGGTGTCGTGCATGAGCGGCACGAAAGGCTTCCGGATAACGGCCGACAAGGCGATGATGTACACGGGGTCCACCAAGGAAGTAGCTGACGAGGACGGCGGGAAGACCAACCAGCAGGTCGGCGTGGGCAGACAGTACGGATCAGACATGTGGGTGAAGATAGCCTTCGTCATCGGCAAACGCTCCGAGGGCAGGCTGATGGAACTGTATGTGAACGGCACGCGGAGTGCGGCGGACATCTACGGTGAGAGCGACAACTTCATGCAGGACAGCCCGGAGGGCATCACCATCGACAGTTCCGGTGCGGACGTGGAGGTACGCACCGTCAGGGTCTATGACCGCGCACTGACCGACGATGAGGAGATGGACAACCATATCATAGACCGCCGGACACTGGACGAGATGGCCGCACTCTTCGAGGAGAATGACGTGCTGGGCGATGATGGCCGGAGCATCGAGTTCGAGAAACTGCGCAAAAAGGGCAAGGGCATCATGCTGGTGGTGCGCAAGGGAGGACTGGACCCTGTGAACGCCGAGAACAACAAGAAGGCGGACTTCCTCTCCGATGTGCACCTATGGCTGCCCGACGGTCGGTATGTCTACCTGAAGAATGTCTATGTCCGCATTCAGGGCACGAGTTCGACGAAGTACCCGACGAAAAACTACCGCATCTACTGTGCCAAGGGCGAGACTCCGGAGATGTATGTGGACGGCGTGAAGCAGGAGGAGCTGAAGGTAGCCCTGCGACCCGGACAGAAGAAAGTAAAGGTGCTGTGCGCCAAGGCGGACTACTCTGACAATTCGATGGTGCAGAACACCGGCGGTGCGAAGCTGTGGAACGACATGATGAAGGCTCTGGGCTTCCTCACGCCGGCGCAGCAGACGGACAGCAGCGTGCGCACGGCCATCGACGGCTTCCCCATCGACGTGTTCTCCGCGGAAAGCATGGAAGACAAGCCTGCCTATTACGGACAGTACAACCTCAATCATGACAAGAGCGACTGGCAGGAGATCATCGGGATGAAGGGCGTTGAGGGGCTTGACCCGAAGAAAGCGGTCGCCTTCGAGTTCCTGAACAATACGCAGCCCCTGTGTCTGTTCCAGGGGAAGGCAGACCTTGATGCGCAGGCGGTCGCAGAGTTCGACAATGCGCTGGAGTTCAACTACCCGAAAGACATAACATGGGCAACCGCAACGGAGGCGCAGAAGGGTGCCTTCAAGCGTCTGTGGGGCTGGATAAGGGACTGCGTGCCGTCTGGCGCGACACCGGATGACATCAGCACCTTCGTCTCGCAGAAGTTTAAAGGCGAGCTTGGACAGTACATCAACAAGGACTTCCTGCTATGCTGGTGGCTCTTCACGGACTTCTTCGCCAATGTGGATCAGCGGGCAAAGAACATGATATGGGCGACATGGAACCTGTCGGTGTGGTATATCCTCTACTACGACGGCGACACGCAGCAGGGTGACCGCAACGACTCCATGCTGGCATACCTCTATGACGTGATGCGTGAGACCTGGGACGCGGAGAAGTCGAAGTATGCCTTCGAGGGATACGACTCCTGGCTGTGGTGCCTGGTACTGGCCAACCTGAAGGACGATATTGTCAGGATGGCTGGGAAGATTCGTACCTACCTGACAGAGGAGCGTGCGAGTGAGGTGTTTGATAAGGAGCAGCAGGGCAACTGGTGTGGCCGTGTCTACAACAAGAGCGGCGCACTGAAGTACATCAAGCCGCAGACGGAAGGCGTGATCGTGAAAGGACAGCTGGTGAAGTACCCCTACATCTATGCGCTCAAGGGCGACAAGCAGGCGTTCCGGCACTGGTTCATCAAAAACCGTTTTTCCCTGCTCGACGCGAAATACGAGACGGGCAACTTCCTTTCTGACAACATCGATATGTATATGAGCCGTAAGGCTGACGCTCCGGCCAACACCATAACGGTGACGGCCGGCGACCTATATTACTTCGGCTACGGCACGAACAATGCCCCGCACCTGCAGGCAAGCCGTCGTGCGGAGAAAGGCGGCAAGGTGACGCTGACCTTTGCGAATGCCTTTACCGTAAACGACCCTATCCGCATCTATGGCGCAAGCCGCATTGCGGAGCTGGACATGCGCGGGGCTGCGGACAACCTGACGGGCGATGTGAACCTGAACAAGTGCAAGGCTCTCAGGAAACTCAACCTGCAGACGGCCGGCAGCGGCTCGACGGGCTGGTGCATGGTAATTGACCAGTGTCGCCAGCTGACGGACATCAATCTCTACGGACAGACGAACGCCAGGACGGGTACGCTGTCAAGCCAGGAATTGGACTTCACGCCGCAGACAAGACTGAAGACGCTGGACGCACGGGGCGTGGACGTACAGGCTGTGCTGATTGCACCGGGCGCACCGGCAAAGACACTCAAGCTGGGTGGCAACATACAGACGCTCCAGCTGGGGTATCTGCCGGAACTGAAGGACAGCGGACTGACACTGCAGAACTGGCGCACGGTGAAGACGCTGCGCTTTGCCGGCTGTCCGAATCTGGACTGGCAAACCATCATCGGCAGGTGTATAAATGTGGAGCGCGTACGCATCGAGGGCATTGACATGAAAGATGACGGTACGCTGCTCGCCAAGTACAAGGCACTCAAGGGCGTGGATGCGGAAGGTAATGCCGTGGACTACTGCGCACTTGTGGGTACCGTGCACCTTACGGCATATATGGAAGACGGTGAATACGCTGCCATGCACGAAAAATTCCCGGAACTCAACATCAGACAGCCGGACTACACGGTGATAGAGTTCGACGACGCAGTGGCCGACGACGCCAACGTGACGAACCTTGACAACGGCACGGGCTACAGAAACGGAACGGCCTACATACCCAGCGGCCATGTTACGGCCATTCTGAAACAACGGCACCGCGTGCTGGCAAAGGTCACCAAGAAAGCCACCACGCGTAACGTGAACATGGCCGGGCAGGATACGACGGTGAACAATCTCGACGGCGAGATGACCTACTACCCCCTTGACGATGCCAACAGCAACAAGTACGCAGACGGCACGGAGGCGAAGCTGGACGGTACGGAAGGCGACTGGATGATGTACGAGCCGTTTTTCTGGAGCAAGGGTATCAACGACTATCTGAAGGGAAAGCACTACAGCTGCTACAGCAGCAACGATGCCGCACACAAGCCGGACAGTCCCAAGGCAACCGTGCTGACGCTGGAGGACATCAGGAGGACGCAGGGCGGCGTATTGCCGGGCAAGAAAATCACGAGCGGCAAGGAGACGCTGCAGAACTCCTATACGAACGATACAACTTACAGCGTGTGCAAGGTAGGTGTGGAAGGTTTCAAGCGTGTCCGCTTCCCAAGCGTTCCCGGCACGAACCTCATCGGTTCGGTGTTCGTGGACGCGGAGGGCAAGGTCGTGAAGTCGGTTGTCGTTCCGACCATCGGCAACAAGTTCGAGGCGGGCATGTACCTGATAGCCGACGTGCCGGCGACGGCCGTGAACCTGCACTTCACCATCCTGAACACGGCGGAGTTCGACTGCGTAGTCCTAAGTAACAGCACGCGGATAGAGGACATGGAGCCGGAATGGGTGGCGAACGACGAGCATCTCTGTGCCGTAGTCGGCTCTACGGTTATCGGTTCCAAACTACGTGCGGCCATTACTGGTGGCAGCACGACGGCAAGCATGACTTGGACGGACTTCCATTATTACAGTGTTCAGCGTGGCATGCAACAGATAGATGCGCTGATGCACTCACGCATTGCCAACCTATTCTTCGCCTGTTACGGGCGTAGGAACGCTCAGGAACAGTGCGGAGCCGGACAGCACACGAACAACCGCACGACGGGTGGCACGGCAGAGCGTGGCATGCAGGACACTATCGGCTATACGGAGGCGAGCGGCGTCAGCAGTGGCGTTACGAATAGTATCGTGGACTATGGCGTGCACCAATATGCCTGGTACAGGAGCGTAGACGAGTATGGCGGTGCAGCAGTGACACAGGTGAACAATATCTGCTGTATGGGCTATGAGGATATCTACGGGAACAAGTGGGATATGATGGACAGCGTGGACGTACCGAACGACAGCGGGAGCTATGCCAAGTGGCGGATATGGCTACCGGACGGCAGTGTGCGCTGGGTGAAAGGAACGTCGAACAGCGACTACTGGATAACGGCGGTGGCTCACGGGAAGTATATGGACGTGATACCGGTGGGCAACGTGGTGGGCTCGTCCTCGAGTTATTACTCTGACAAATACTGGTTCAGCGGTGCACAGTCCCGTGTGGTCTATCGCGGCTGCGGCTACGCGGATGCGGCTGGCGGTGTATCGTACTCGAATGCGGGTAGCGGTGCATCGGTTTCGTACTCGAATGTCGGCTCGCGTCTGGCCTTCCGCGGCAGAATCGTGAGGGCGCAGAGCGTGGGGGCGTATAAGGCGGCGAGCGAGGTTGCGTAGGCGAAAGCGCAAAGCGGGAGCGTAGCGACAAAGCGTGATGTCCGAGGAACGAGGACATCGGGATACGGGCGTAAGCCCGTCGATGTTGGTTGTAAAATTACGCCGCCTCGCTGAAAATGAGTACCTTTGCACTTGATATTACGGCGGTGTTCTCCATATCCCGTGTGGTCTATCGCGGCTACAACTACGCGAATGCGGCTGGCGGTGTATCGAACTCGAATGCGAATAACGGTGCATCGGATTCGAACTCGAATGTCGGCTCGCGTCTGGCAAACTATCAATCGGTTCCACGGCAAGGAGGGACGTGTCCCTCGATACCGCACCGAGGAGGACAAGCCACGGCAAAAGCACATATAAAGTGGAAAGCCGAAACATCAAGTGTCGGGTAGAGTTTGGTAGGCCACACCAAGGCTCGAAGAACTCAGGCCCGGAGAAAGGAAGGCTCGCCTTCAAGTGATAAACAACAAATAAGTAAAACGAAAAGATGCGCAGGGAAGGTTACATCATCGAGGAGGTAGTCGAATACTCCAATATGTCGGACTCGTTCGACCAGGTACTCCGCGGTACCAGGCGGAAGGAGAGCCGGCAGGGACAATGGCTGCTGGCGCACCGTGAGGAGGTCATCCGTGAACTCGGCGACCGTATCAAGGCCGGCACCTACACCGTCAGGGACTACCGCGAGCGTGAAATCAACGAAAACGGCAAAATACGCCGCATCCAGATCCTGACGATGAAGGACCGTATAGCGGTACATGCCATCATGGCCGTGGTGGACAGGCACCTGAAGAAGCACTTTATCCGCACTACCTCGGCGAGTATCAAGGAGCGCGGCATGCACGACCTGCTGGCGTATATCCACAGGGATATGCAGGAACAGCCTGAAACGACACGCTACTGCTACAAGTTCGACATCAGCAAGTTCTACGAGAGCATCGACCAGGACACGGTTATGGACTGCGTGAGGAGGATATTCAAGGACAGACGCCTCATTACTATGCTCGACGGCTTCGTGCGTATGATGCCAAGAGGACTGAGCATAGGACTCCGCTCCTCTCAGGGGCTTGGGAATCTGTTGCTGTCCGTTCACTTGGACCATGTGCTGAAGGACGGTTTTGGCGTGCGGCACTTCTACCGCTATTGCGATGATGGTGTGGTGCTGGCAGGGTCCAAGCAGGAACTTTGGGAAATACGCGAAATCGTACACCGGCAGGTGGAAAGCATCGGCCTGAAGGTGAAGGAAAATGAGCGCGTATTCCCTGTAACGGAAGGCATTGACTTCCTCGGCTATGTGATACGTCCTGACTATATCCGTTTGCGTAAGCGTATCAAAAAAAAGGCTGCTTCGAAACTTAATGAAGTGAAATCAAGAAAGAGACGGCATGAAATCATAGCCTCCCTCTATGGGATGGCCAAGCATGCCGACTGTAATAATATGTTTCATAAATTAACAGGCAAACAAATGAAATCTTTTAAGGATTTGAAAATCGCTTACAAGCCGGAGGACGGCAAGAAGCGTTTCCCTGGTGCTGTGGTGAGCATCAGGGAGTTGGTAAATCTCCCCATCGTGGTCAAGGACTACGAGACGGGAATCCACACGGAGCAGGGCGAGGACCGCTGCATCGTCAGTATCGAGCAGAACGGCGAGCCAAAGAAGTTCTTTACCAACAGCGAGGAGATGAAGAACATCCTCGCACAAATTAGTGAACTGCCGGACGGCTTCCCGTTCGAGACGACAATCCGCACGGAAACCTTCGGCAAAGGTAGGACCAAATATGTTTTTAGCTGATGAGAGTACAAGGAAGTGCGGAGGTGGAGTTGCTGGAATGCACTAACCCCGTGAAAGGAAAGTGGCGCGTCCGCTGGGACGTGCGGAAACATGAGGACGGCTCGGCGGACTATATGGAGCAAGAGTTCGGGCACCGTCCTACGCTGGAGGAGATGAAGGGCCTTATCCTTGCATGGTACAACGCAAAGGTGGACGAGGCGATATTGTCGGGCTTCACCTACGAGGACATGCCCGTGTGGCTTTCGGCGGAGAACCAGTTCAACTACAAGTCGGCATACGACCTTGCCGTGCAGACTGCAGGGGCAATCTTGCCGGTAACGTTCAAGTTCGGGACGGACGGGCAGCCGCAGTACCGCAAGTTTGAAATGCTCGACGAATTGACGGACTTCTATGTCAAGGCGATGACCTATATCCAGACTACCCTCGCTACAGGATGGAAAGAGAAAGATGCCATCGACTGGTCGGCATACGGAGAGGAGGCGGCCCATGAGTAAGGGCTGTGGCTGCCAAACCGGGATATTCCGCTGGTTCACTCCACCGTATGCTGGACTGTTCTACGCGGCGTGCTGCATCCACGATGATGACTACGACCGCGGGGGCAGCGAGCGCGACCGGAAGGCGGCTGATTTCCGCCTGTTCGTGAACTGCTTCAGAAAGATTGCCAAGAGCGGCTTCGCACCTGCAAAGGCGATGTGGTGCGCCTTGGTGGCCTTGTGCTACTATTGGAGCGTCCGGATGCTTGGAAGCAACTATTTCAAGTATAGTGGATAGTTAGGAGAGTCCCCTCGGGGGAGGGATATAAAAAAGCCCCCGGCCTGTTAATACGACGCCAATCATTTTAACAACACACCCATAGGATGCTGACCGGGGGCCAATACCCTCTGTCACACCCTATGGGTTTCTTATTGTTGTTAAAAATGATTGGCGATGCAAATATACTAAAATTATTGGATATGAAGATAGTTGAGATTGTAAAAATTAACAGGGAACTCCTGAAAAACCTGCATACGGCAGGTGTCAGGATAGAGGATGCTGAATATATAGATTTGTATGCGGACTATCGGAAATTGCTTGATGAGGGCGAGAAAGTTTCCTACATCGTGGCTGTGCTCTCTGACAAATATGCCGTGAGTGAACGGAAGGTGTATGACCTTATCAAGCACTTTCAAAGCGACTGCAAATTGTTTGCAGTATGATTGATTACGGATATTCTTGTTTGTAGCAGAAACTCACGACCTTTGCTCTCGTTATGAGAAAGCAATATAATTCGGCACCGCTTCCATTCGTCGGTCAAAAGCGGATGTTTGCCAAGGAATTTAGAAAAGTGTTGGAGCAGTTCCCCGACGGAACGACATTCGTGGATTTGTTTGGCGGTAGCGGCTTGTTGTCGCATATTACCAAATGCGAGAAACCCCATTCAAAGGTAGTGTATAACGATTTTGACGGGTACAGGCTAAGGCTGGAACATATACCACAGACAAACGAGCTGCTTGCGGAACTAAGAGAGATTGTGCGTGAAATACCAAAACATAAGCCTATCACGGGAGAAGCACGAGAACAGGTATTTGAGTGCTTGAGAGAACATCAGGAGTGTTATGGGTATCTGGACTTTATTACAATATCTTCCTCCATTATGTTCTCCATGAAGTATCGTCTGAGTATAGATGAGATGCGCAAAGAGGCTTTGTACAATAATGTGCGCTCAACAGATTATCCTTTGTGCTGTGACTATCTAGACGGGTTGACAATTGTGTCGTCAGACTATAAACAAGTGTTCAATCAGTACAAAAATACACCAGGTGTTGTGTTTCTTGTAGACCCTCCATATCTGAGTACGGAAGTCGGTACTTATAAGATGTATTGGAGACTTGCCGACTACCTTGATGTGCTGACCGTGCTCGCAGGACACTCGTTTGTATATTTCACGAGCAACAAGTCATCCATATTGGAATTGTGCGATTGGATAGGCAGAAACAAGACCGTGGGTAATCCGTTTGAGAAATGTACGAAAGTGGAATTCAATGCCCACATGAACTATAATGCCACCTACACAGACATGATGCTCTATAAAAAGGCTGGTTAAACACCGTTCAAAAACCAATTAAACACTATCAGACTATGAACAAGTATCACGACATCTTAGAAAAGATTATGCGCACAGGAAAGATGCAGCATAACAAAAAAGGCAATATTAAATACTGCCTTAACGAGCAACTCACGCTTACACCTGCCGACTTGCTTGATATATTTGAAAGCCACGGCATTGCCAGAAAAAAGCTGAAGAACGAACTGCAACTATTCATGCAAGGAGAGCGACAGGTAGAAAAATACCGCGAGGCAGGCATTAACTGGTGGGACTATTGCGGTTCCGTGCTCGTCAATAGTTACCCAACTTATTTCGAGAAACTTCCACCACTTATTGCGAAGATAAACAACGAGAAACGAAATAGCAAAAATTATGTGCTGTTTCTTGGAGAAACCAATGCCGAGAGCAATCAAGCCCCGTGTCTGAGTCTTGTGCAGTTCCAAATAGACGAAGGCGAGTTAGTTGTTTCAGCCTATCAACGCAGTTCTGATGCCAATTTAGGGCTTCCTGCTGACATCTATCACCTTTATTTGATGTCTCGGCAAATCGAGCTTCCTTTGAAGTCTATAACGCTCAACCTTGCTAATGTACACATTTATGAGAACAATTTAGAACGAACACAAGAACTACTTGACGGAAATGAGAATGTGAAGTTTGAACTTAATGTATAGAGAAAAGGTCGATTTGATGATTGGTTTCAAATCGACCTCTTTTGTGCTGTGCGTTTTTATTTTATTACATTTCGTTTTGCTTGAAAAAATCACATTTCGTTTTATCAGAGCATCACATTTCGTTTTGCCGGATTTATTGTGGTCGATAAGTGATTTCACACTGCTGTGCAATCATTTCTTTACACTTTTTTGTTGTGTCTGTAAAGTGCGGAAAATAAGTGGTTTGACTTTTTCTCTTTTGTGTCTTTGCTTTTGTGTTTTAAAAGCTAAGCTTTTGGAGACCGAAAGCTAAGAGCTTGTTCGTTCATGAAATTGCTTATTGGTTTTCTTGATTCATGGGATATGCTTACGGAAATGAAATGAGAGAGTTGAAAGATATCAGAATTGGAAATAGATAAATGGTTGTATGCTGTCTTGCCCAAAGTTGATGACCAATTGGAGGACAAATATAAAAATCAGAAGTTTGAAAAGCCATGGAGATTGAATAAATCTTTTCTCTATCCAATGGTAGTCGTTCTCACGTATGGAATGAAGCTCCAATCCGACTACCAGAAGCAATAACCACACGGGACGTGCCATTAGGAAAGGATATAAATCTGCCGGATTGAAATTGTTATATATATTATTGATAAGATTAAAGGCAACATCAAGGCTCGAAGCCCGGAAGAAAATCCATGCGAACGTTACATAGAGGAAAGTGAGTGCCCAACAACAGACACGTACCGGTAAGACGTTAGGTAGCTTTTCCGATCCATGTTTGTGAAAGAACTTATGAATAATCAGTCCGATGCCATGAAGCATGCCCCAAATAACGAACATGACAGATGCTCCATGCCATAGACCTGCGAGAACCATTGTTATGAAACTATTGGCGTATGTTCGTAACTCTCCTTTTCGGTTTCCGCCCAACGGAATGTATATATAGTCGCGAAACCACGTGGACAAGGCAATATGCCATCTATGCCAAAATTCTGTGAGATTTAAACTTTGATAAGGAAAGCGGAAGTTGTTGGGAATGTGAAAGCCCATCAAGGCCGCTATGCCGATAGCCATATCGCTGTATCCGGAAAAATCGCAATAGATTTGCAGTGAGAATCCCAAAGCCCCCATTAAATTCTCTAAACCGGAATATGCCATCGGGTCGGCAAAAATCCAATTGTTATATTGTGCCAGATAATCGGCAACTACGCCTTTCTTCAGCAGTCCGCAGATGATTAGCCAAAGTCCTTTATTAAGGAGGAGTTTATGGGTGCTCTTATGTGCTTCTTGCACTTGTGGGATGAGTACCCCTGCCCGCGTTATGGGGCCTGCCATGAGTAGGGGAAAGAATGTAAGAAAGAAACAGTAATCCGTGAAGTTAGTGTTGGCCGGAAATTTTAACTTATATACATCCACGGTGTAACTTATCGACTGAAAGGTATAAAAAGAAATTCCAACCGGTAAAATCATTTCAATGGCTGCGAAGTTGGTTTGTAGCAGCGCATTGAGAATGTCAGAGGCGAAGTTGGTGTATTTGTAATAGAAAAGTGGGGAAAGCTCAAGCAGGATAAGAAAGGCGAGTCCCAGTCTGCGAGGTCTGCCACAATGGAGTTTCATCATTAGCCTCGTGAGACACCAAGAGCCCAATGTAACAGCAAGTAGCAAAAACATCAATATGCCATTTGCCTTGTATGCGAAGAAAAGACTGAAAAGAAGTATATAGATTGTTTTCCATTTCTGATGTAATTTGCTCATCCCCACATAAATGGTAAAAAACAACAGGAACGCAACCATGAAAGGAAGAGAATACATCGACCAATCTTTGTCGGCTGTTGTCAGGAAAGATGTTAGCGAAATGAAAAAGTCTTGTGTACCAACCATATTTCTAATACCCCTCAAAAGTAGGAGCCAACAGCTCTGTTCGTTCTACTTTATGGTGCTGTTTGGGGAGTTTCATGTTTATGATATCCGTGGCGTTGGTGCCTAAATAGACCGCAACGTGATCCATCCAATCTGCAGCGGCGTCCCATGTGGGATGATAATGGTCGGCACCTCTCCGAAGTTCAAGATGTCGGCTGTCAAAGAAACGTCCCTTTCCGGTTTGCGAAGCAATAAGATTAACGATACCTGTATCCCCATTCCAATCCGCGGGTCCAATCCAAAGATAGGGGCGATTGCCCATTTTCTTGAGTATCGTGTGTATATATTCCTTTCTTTCCTCCAAATCCTTAACAAACAGTTCGTTGCTTCCGAGACATAAAAGGATGTATGAGGGTTGATATTTCTGTAAAAAATGCTCTAACGTTTTCGTATTCGCCCATTTCTCAGTAGTGGAGCTGTACCATATAACGGTATAAACCGTGTGTCCGTTTTCTTTCGCGTAGTCTCCGATTCTCCGAGAGAGACCTTCAACCATGGAATCGCCGATAAAGAGTATCTTGTGATGTTTCCTCTTCTTCGCTTTTCTCTTTTCTATCTTTGGACCGGCAGTCTCGGCTTTCTTTATTTCCGAAAGGTTTATTTTTTTTAATGATACACCACCCAAGAAAATTTTTTGTGGGAGAAAGGCGTAAAGCACAATGACTGCCAACGCGACAGTCATTAGAAGCAATATCTTCACTTGCTCCCACATCGTGTTTAGAATTTCATTTCAACCTCCACGGGACAGTGGTCGCTTCCATAAATTTCAGTATGGATCTTGGCATCAGCAAGTTGGTCGCGCAACCTGTCGGAAAGTAGGAAGTAATCAATGCGCCAACCGGCGTTCTTTTCTCGCGCCCTAAACCTGTATGACCACCACGAGTAGGTGATTTGTTCGGGATAAAGCGTGCGAAAACTGTCCAAAAAGCCATTGTTAAGCAATTGGGTCATCTTGCTTCTCTCTTCATCGGTGAAGCCGGCGTTCTTACGATTGGTTTTAGGGTTCTTCAAATCAATTTCCTGATGAGCCACATTCATGTCTCCGCAAACTATCACGGGCTTCTTCTTATCTAATGTGTGGAGATAAGATTGGAAAGCTTCTTCCCAACGCATTCTATATTCCAATCGGCGTAGTTCGTCTTGTGAATTGGGGGTATAGACCGTTACGAGGTAAAAATCTTGCATTTCAAGCGTAATTACCCTTCCTTCATGATCATGTTCGTCAACGCCCAAACCATAAGCAACGTTCAAAGGCTCGTGCTTGGTAAAGATTGCCGTACCTGAATAGCCTTTCTTTTCGGCATAATTCCAGTAAGAGCGATAATTAGGAAAACTCAAATCAAGCTGCCCTTCTTGCATTTTTGTCTCCTGCAAACAGAAAAAGTCGGCATCTAAACTATTGAAAATGTCTTTAAAACCTTTTCCGACACAAGCTCTCAATCCGTTGACGTTCCAAGAAATAAACTTCATGTTTCTAAAAAAATGAGATATTGAAAAATAGCATTAAACGCATTAAATTCTTTGAGATTCGCTTCGAAGAAGCTTCATGAACTCTTCGCGCGTCTTCGCCTGATTGAAAGCTCCGCTAAACGCACTTGTTGTCGTTATGGAGTTTTGCTTTTCCACTCCACGCATCTGCATACACATATGCTTTGCCTCAATAATCACCATCGTACCCAAAGGATGTAAAGTATCTTGGATACAATCTTTTATCTGCTCCGTTAGCCTTTCCTGCACTTGGAGTCTATGGCTGAAGATGTCGATGACGCGTGCCACTTTGCTAAGCCCTGTGATGTGCCCATTTGGGATATATCCCACATGAACCTTCCCATAGAAAGGAAGCATATGGTGTTCACACATGGAGAAGAAATCAATGTCCTTTACTATCACCATCTGATTGTACTTCTCTTCAAAGAGAGCATCAGTCAGCACTTTGTGAGGATCTTGTGTATAACCGCGTGTAAGGATTTGCATTGCCTTTGCCACTCGCAAAGGTGTTTTTTCCAAACCTTCTCTGTTTGGATCTTCACCCAACAGTGTCAGCACTTCCTTGTAATGAGCCGCTAAGTCGTCAAGACCTTCGCGGAAAGCTGTTTCTGGATTCATTTTTAGATGTATGCTATTTTTTTCTTATATAATTTATTCTGTCTATTCGTAAATGTCCGGTAGGCTCTCGTCCACGAAACGACTTGTCTCCACTGTTATCATTGTGCGTATTACGTTCGCTTGTGAGAACCCTTCTCGGCGCAATTTGCGCATTACCTTGCGTGCCTGTTCATACTTGATGAAGTTACCTATCTGGCACATCCATCTCGGAGAATAGAAATGCACATAGATGGGTTGGTCGGGGAAGATGGTTTTTGCTTTCTGTCCCAGCCTTTCTGCCTCTTGACGTGCTTTTCGGGTGTTGCCTCCGGAGTAAGCTAAAACCCTGAAGCCTCTCATCTTCTTTGCTCCCCGTTCCACACGTTTTGTTACTTTTCGTGTCTCTCCGGATTCATCCATTATCTCTTCAGGACTCTTTCTCACCTTTCTCCTTACAAGTTTAGTGCGTTGAACACTTGAATATGAAGAGTTTTCGGAACTCTGCGATGGTGCAGCCACTTTGGGATCTATAGATTTCGGGACTGGAATTGGACTCGCTTTTGGACGAGGAGCAGAGGGAATTACCTGTGATTGGTTGCCATTTCGTTTCTTGCCCTGTCCCTTCACTGATTTTGGGTCAGGTTTTGCTTTCTTTTTCCCACTCACTAACGCATCTATATCCGCACTTTGAGTTACGGTTACCGTGCCTTGTGCACAAATGGTAAGTGTGCAAAGGAACAAAAAGCTTAATGCGATTAGAGATTTCTTCATCTATCTATTTGTTTTGAGAAACCCGGTGCTGCCCGCCGGGCAGCTGCCGGATTTGTTTTGTGGGAAAAGAGCTTATTTTTTCCAAGCGTCTATGATGCCTTTGAAGTCAGCTGCTTTCAGCGACGCTCCACCTATCAATCCACCGTCAATGTTTGGTTTTGAGAAAAGTTCCTTCGCATTGCTTGGTTTGCAGCTTCCGCCGTAAAGGATGCTTGTGTCTTCAGCAGCTTCCTTACCATATTTTTCTGCAACGACAGAGCGAATGTAGGCAAGCATTTCCTCGGCTTGGTCAGCAGTTGCCGTTTTGCCGGTTCCTATTGCCCAAATGGGTTCGTAAGCGATAATAATATTCTTCCAATCTTCAGCATTGAGATGGAAGACAGAACCTTCAAGTTCGGCTTTTACCACTTCGTTTTGTTTATTGGCTTCTCGTTCTTCAAGTGTCTCTCCACAGCAGAAAATAACTTTCAAATCATTGGCAAGTGCCAACTGTACCTTATCTTTCAAGATTTCGGCAGTTTCGCCATAATATTGGCGGCGTTCCGAATGACCGAGAATAACGTATTGTGCGCCCGTGCTCTTTACCATGGCTGCAGAAACTTCTCCGGTGTATGCACCTTTCTCTTTATCGGCACAGTTTTCCGCTCCCAATCCTACCAATTCTTTATCCAACACCTGAGCCACACTTGCCAAATGGATGAACGGTGTGCAAATTATCACATCACAATTGGGTTTGTCAGCCATCAAGGCACTATTGATTTCCTTTGCCAAGGCAATGCCTTCTTGCAGGGTCTCATTCATTTTCCAGTTGCCTGCTACAATTTTCTTTCTCATTTGTCTTTTATGTTTTAAGAGTTGATATAATTTATTCGATTGTTCTTTTCCCATGATCCATTGCTCTTTGGTCTTCACCCATTCTTCTTTCTTCTTCACCCACTTTGTCCATGCCCATAACCGGTCTGCCACGATGAGGAAAATCAGTGGCAAGATGTAGCAAAGAATGATGAGTACTATCTTTGTCCACGTGTTGTTTTCCGGCTCATGCCCCATGGCGAGCAAAGGCAGAGGCGCCGACAGTTGCTCTGCCGTTGGCAAATCGTTCCTACTCCATTTGTTGATGATGGTTCCCTGATACAGCAACAGAAGTCCGGGATTACTTCTTATCATGGTTTTCAGAGTTGTTCCATCCGTGGTGTAGAATGGGTATCTTGCCCCGGTTAGCTCTCTCCATTGACGTATGCCCATCTCGGTGCTGGCCGTAAGTCCATAGAAGTCATAACCATTCTCGCGAGCGTATTCGTAAATCCGCTCTATGTTACCAAAGTTTCCATCATCTGCCATTTCTAAATGAGGAGAGACAAGCAGAAAAGTATATCCCTTCTTGTTCAGGATTGCTTGAGTGAGGTCTTCTCCGGTCTTCTCATTGGTAATGGAAAAATCGTGAATGGGAGGCTCATAGCCTTGTTTCAGTATTTCTTGCTTTGTATCAACGAATACCCATGTGGAATCATCGTAAGGGTAATTGTTTTCATCAAATTCCTTTTGCACTCCATCTTTTGTACAGATGAATGTAGTCTTATAGACTGTTTGCTGCGCACCGGGTGGCATCTCCATTCCTTTTCGTATGTTCTGCCCGATGTAATAGGGTCGGAAGTCGAAAATGGGCAAGTGATAAAGACTCAGCAAAGAAGCCACCAATATGAAAATCAACGTAAAATAGGATGCTATCCATTGATTTGTCTTTGAGATAAACCGCACCTGATACAGTGGGAAACGCATCAAAACCAGTGCGGCAAAGAGCAACACGACGTTTTTTCCGAAAGTCTGGGCATTTGTCAGGCGGAGTGCGTCGCCAAAGCAGCCACAGTCCTGAATGGGATTACCAATGGTAAGCCAAAGTGTTATCCCGGTCATGAAAATCATGAAGAGGGTAGTCAGTTTGCTAACCAATCTGCGCTGAATGGCAAGAAGAATGAGCATGCCCAGCAAAAATTCCACAGCCGATAACACCACGGATGTCATCAGTTGTATCCATTCGGGAACTTGCCCCGCCAAGCCCAACGCTTCGAGGTAGTCGCCTATCTTGTATTGTGTTCCCAGTGGGTCAATGGCTTTGACAAATCCGGAAAATACGAACGTAATGGCGAGCAACGCACGACAAAGATTAACAAAAAATATCTTAAGCCTGTTCATTTAATTTTATAACCCCAAAAACAGCGTAATTGATGATGTCCATGTAATTGGCACCAATCCCCTCGCTAACGAGAGTTTGTCCATGTAAATCTTCTATTTCCTTTATTCTTTCTATCTTTGTAAGAATGAAATCCGTATAACTGCTCACACGCATATCGCGCCACGCCTCACCATAGTCATGGTTTTTTTTCAGCATCAGTTCGTAAGAACTTTCCGCATATTTATCATACAAGGTCAAAGCCTCATCCGGCGTTAAATCTACGCTATCCACAAATGGATAATCCAACTGAATCAAGCCTACAATTCCGTAATTAATCAATGCTATGAACTCTGAACGGATGCTGTCGCCGACTTTATTTTCTCCGGTCGTTTCAATCGAACGGATGCGTTTAGCCTTGATAAATAGCTGATCGGTAAGCGAGGAAGGACGCAAAATGCGCCAAGATGCTCCATAGTCGTGAAGCTTGTTGGCAAAGAGTGTTCTGCACTCACTAAGGGCGTCCTTAAATTCTTGAGTTGTTTGCGTGGAGGGTGCTGACATTATGTAGTTTGTTTAGAATGCAAAAATACGGAAAAACTACGAACTGACAAAATCATTGCTATTAATATATTTAAACAGGGATGATTTCAACCGGTCTCAACAGCGATTGCCGAGTTGCGACACCTCTATGAAGATTCTCGATTTTGAAAATGCGTAGAAATGGTCTAACTATAATGTTGTTTGCTCATCTTTGTGAAATCGGAAAGAGTGGAGCTTTTGTTACAAAATAATTGAGAGCGGAATAAAGAACGTTATTGTAAAATTTTATAACCGTTTTTTAACACTTAGGAAATGATGGTTTTAGAAACACACACGAATAAAAAAATAAATAAAAACGAGAAATCAAGGAAAAAATCATCAAAATTGGTGGAAATGTTTGCGAAAGGTGAGCTTTTACAATGCATTTGCATATCTTTCGCATCGTGTTTAAGGAGCTTTTGAAATGTAAAAGCTAAGCGATTGCAGAAATATTTACCGGTCAATTAGCAAAAAAATCTTCATGTTTTCAGAAATAAAACATAAGGCTCACATAATCAATGTTTTACATAAAAGGCTGTGATTTCCGTATTTCCCCGGTGGTTTTTATTTGCTTGCAAATAGTCGAGAGACAGAACTTCATTTGTAAATATTATTCATATATTTAACAGTTCTCTTATGTCTGTTCGGAAACCACGAAAATAAAAGCATGGAAAAACTAAAACCGCCTTGGATTTCTATATATAAGTGAAATTGATTAACTTTGCACCTTAAATATAAAAAATATGCGAGACCTCTCAGACAAAGAGTTGGCAAAACTCCTTGATAAGGATATTTTTCATAAAATTTCCGAAGCCGCCGACAATTTAAGCCTTGATTGTTATGTTGTCGGAGGTTATGTTCGCGACTTGTTCCTTGAACGCTCGTCCAACGACATTGATGTTGTTGTGGTGGGGAGTGGGATAAGCGTGGCATCGGAACTGAAAAAAAACTTGGGACCTAAAGCCCATATCTCCGTTTTCCATAACTTCGGAACCGCGCAGGTTAAATATCGTGGACTTGAAATAGAATTTGTGGGGGCACGAAAAGAGAGCTATAGCCACAATAGCCGTAAGCCGGTAGTGGAAAATGGAACCCTTGAGGACGATCAAAATCGCAGGGACTTCACTATCAACGCAATGGCGATCTGCTTGAACGCTGAGCGATTTGGAGAATTAATCGATCCCTTTGGTGGAATCGATGACTTGTGGGATGGCATTATCCGCACCCCATTAGACCCCGATGTTACCTTTTCTGATGATCCCTTGCGCATGATGCGATGCGTCAGGTTTGCCACGCAGTTGAACTTTTTTATCGATGACGACACTTTCTGCGCATTGGAGCGTAATGCGGACAGAATAAAGATTATCAGTGCTGAGCGAATAATAGACGAACTAAACAAAATCATGGCTACTCGCACCCCAAGCAAAGGATTTGTTGATTTGTATCGTTGTGGGCTTCTCGAACTGATTTTGCCGGAACTGACCGCTCTTGACATTGTGGAAACTCGCAATGGAAGGGCTCATAAAAACAATTTCTATCACACCCTTGAGGTGTTGGACAACACCGCGAAACAAACCGACAACTTGTGGC
The DNA here is from genome assembly GCF_008016795.1 of Prevotella brunnea. Taxonomy (GTDB): domain Bacteria; phylum Bacteroidota; class Bacteroidia; order Bacteroidales; family Bacteroidaceae; genus Prevotella; species Prevotella brunnea. Next base: position 1,009 of record NZ_SDIK01000010.1, on the reverse strand, counting down.
TGCGCTGGTCGGCTCTGTTTCATGACATAGGGAAACCAAAAAGCAAGCGATGGGACGTGTCTGCCGGATGGACTTTCCACAATCACAACATCATCGGGGCGAAGATGATACCTTCCATCTTCAAAAGATTAAAACTTCCCTTGGATGGGAAAATGAAATATGTCAGGAAAATGGTTGATTTGCATATGCGTCCCATCGCCATTGCCGATGATGAGGTAACCGACTCTGCCGTTCGTCGTTTGCTCAACGATGCCGGCGATGATATCGACGACCTCATGACCCTATGCGAGGCAGACATCACAAGCAAGAATGCAGCCCGCAAGCAGAGATTTCTTGATAATTTCCGGATTGTCCGCCAAAAGATAGAAGACTTGAAGGAAAAAGATTATAAGCGGTTGTTGCAACCATGCATCAACGGCGATGAAATTATGCAACTGTTCGGACTACGCCCATGCAGGGAGGTGGGCTTGTTGAAACGAACCTTGAAAGAGGCTGTTTTGGACAATCGAGTTCCCAACGAACGAGAACCCTTGATGGCTCTACTGAAAGAAAAAGCGCAAGAAATGGGACTGAAGTAAATCAAGACTTTTTGCTAATTCCAAATAGAAGTGCAAAATCTCTGTGGGTGCAATAACTATGAAAAACACCGCGGAGGTTTGCCTTGCGGCTGGGGGCGCGAAGCCCCCAAAGAGCATTGACGGATAACTTAAGCAATACAAAAAAAAGGAGAAAGACTTTCGTCCCTCTCCCTGAGATTAACTAATTTTGTATTGCAATGTATAAACAATTAACCTCGGAGCAAAGATACACAATAAGTGTGTTACTCCAAAAGAAATTCTCACTTAGTTTTATAGCCGAGACAATTGGCGTGTCTGTAAGTACCGTCTCTCGCGAAATTAATCGTAATTCAAATGAGAAGGGTATCTACAGCTGTCATTTGGCAATACTCAGAGCTCGCCGTCGCAAGTCGAACAACCCTGGCAACCGTTCTGTCAAGCCTTATGTCCGC
>NZ_SDIK01000106.1 GCF_008016795.1 Prevotella brunnea | reverse complement strand
AGCCATCCAAATGAGAACATCCATGCCATCAGAGAAGTCTGTCATCTTCCTCCTGGCAGCCGTGGCGATGGAGGAAACAAAGAAGACATATGAAAGGAGAATATATCAATTCAAAAACTGGAAAGAAAAGAATAAAATAACAGTGGAAGTACAGAGAAAGGAAAGATGAATTACACACTTTTAAGGACACTACCTTGACATAAGCCGGAAGCCCTGCCGGTACACATAGAGAAATCAAGGAAACCGGAACTTTTCTAAAGATTTTCTTATTTTTTTCAAATAAGCATCGTATTTGATTTGTCCCCAATTGTTATTCTTGTAGTGAGTTGCGATACTGCTCTTTTATTCTCATTTCTACTTCATCCAATGTCTTTTTTCCTCCGAGTCGGCTTTTCATAAGCCTGAACCCCATCCATACAATAAACATTCCGAAGAGTGTGATAACGTATTGCCAAATATTGTTGATGGCAAGGGACTTGGTGAAATTGTCGCAGATGACGAATCCTGCTATGAGCACAAGGTAATCTGCCCACCCCCAATTAGTATAGCTTTTGCTTATTTTTCGATATTCTTCATCATTGGCAAGCAGCTTGGCGCGGTTTTTCTGCCATAATTTTTCAAATTGTTCATTTTTCATATTTGCAAAGATAAGATGATTTTCTGAAAATGGTGAATGATTTTTCACTTTTCAACGATGCTGTCATATAGTAGATTATACGAATATCAACTCGCCCATGACAGAATCACTGACGAAAATGCCTTCTCGAGTTAGATGCAGATGGTTGTTTTCCAACTTCAACAACTGATTTCTTATGAGCGGTTGGGCAACCTTTAAGACATATTTTCTGTATTTGGGCTTCAGATGACTTATATCTATTCCTTCTACGGTTCTCAGTTCCGTTGTTATCAGATCGTTATAATGTGTCCCTTCGTCTATTACTTCACCCTTGTAATTCAAGACGTCGCTCTCTATCCCTTCAATGTACTTCAATAGGTTTGATACATTCCATTGTCGCGATGTTCCGTTGTAGGAATGTGCCGATGCACCTATGCCTAAATAGGGGGTGTCGTGCCAATAAGAACTGTTGTGTCGTGAACGGTAAGGAGAAATATCAGCACCACCCACACATTTAGCAAAATTGCTTATTTCGTATTGTTCAAAGCCTGCTTTTTCAAGTTGGTTGATAAGTTCTTCGTACATTTTTCGATACAGTTCTTCGTTAATTTCTTTTACTTTTCCTTGTTCCCACATTCTGTAAAGAGGCGTACCGTTCTCATACATCAAGCTGTATGCTGAGATATGTTCTACATCAAGTTTAATGACTTTATCTATGTCTTCTCTCCATTCATCAAGCGTCTGATTGGGAAATCCGAACATCAAGTCTGTGGAAATATTATTGATGCCACATTTGCGCAACCGCTCTATTGCCGGTTTTATATCTTCAGCGTTATGGCGTCTTTTCAGAAACCGTAGTCGGTCTTCTGAGAAAGATTGCACGCCCATTGATATTCGGTTTATTGGAAACCGTTTAAGATGGTTCGCAAATTCATCCGTAACATCGTCCGGGTTGCATTCCAATGTTATTTCCATGGATTTGTAATCATCTACGTATTCCGCAAAAGTGTTATCAATTCGTTTGAATATCTCCGTAAGGTTTTCCTGTGAGAGTAATGATGGTGTTCCTCCACCAAGATAAATGGTCTGGATTTTTTCTTTATTATCTTTTATATTCGGGTTGCAAAAAATATAGTTTTTTCGCATTTCCAGTTCTTTACAGAGGGCAAGGGTGTATCTGTCGATAATCGAATCTGTCGTAGTCTTTTCTTTTCTTCCGCTTTGCCTTTTGTTGGGGACGACGGTGGAGTAAAAGCCACAATAAATACATCTGCCGGCGCAAAATGGAATATGTATGTAAATTCCTGACATATATTAATAGGTAATAAATAAAACGCTAAGAAACTATTTGCAAAAGTAGTGATTTCTTTGATATATTTTCTTTTTTCTTGTAATTTGTTTTGGCTGTTTGCATAAAAATTTATAACTTAGACCGCTGAAAGCAGGTTTAGTCCGGCTTATCTCATGGTAAAGAAAGAACATTACTAACAACTTAAATCTATCTTGATATGAAAGTATATCAGACAAACGAAATTAAAAACATTGCCTTGCTTGGCAGTGCGGGTAGCGGCAAGACTACTCTTGCCGAAAGTATGTTGTTCGAGGCAGGTATCATCAAGCGTCGCGGTACGGTAGAAGCAAAGAACACAGTTAGCGATTATTTTCCGGTGGAACAGGAATATGGCTATTCTGTATTCCCTACCGTTTTTCATGTAGAATGGAATAACAAGAAATTAAATATTATTGATTGTCCCGGTAGCGATGATTTCGTAGGAGGTGCAATTACCGCCCTGAACGTAACTGACCAAGCCGTTGTTTTGATCAATGGTCAATACGGACCCGAGGTGGGTACGCAGAATAACTTCCGTTACACAGAAAAACTGAAGAAACCTGTTATCTTCTTAATCAATCAGTTGGATTCTGAAAAGTGCGACTTTGAAAATCTCATGAACAGCATGAGGGATATTTATGGTTCAAAGTGTGTACAAATACAATATCCCATCAAGACCGGACCGGAATTCAATAGCTTGATCGATGTTCTTTTGATGAAGAAATATAGTTGGAAACCGGAAGGTGGTGCGCCGATTATCGAGGAAATTCCGGAAGAGGAGAAGCAAAAGGCTTTAGAATTACATAAAATCCTTGTTGAGGCTGCCGCTGAGAATGATGAAGGATTGATGGAGAAATTCTTCGAATCGGAGTCGTTGACAGAGGATGAACTTCGCGAAGGTATTCGCAAAGGATTGGTAACACGCAGCTTGTTCCCTGTCTTCTGCGTATGTGCAGGCAAAGATATGGGCGTAAGACGCTTGATGGAGTTCTTAGGCAATGTGGTGCCGTTTGTTGACGAGATGGATAAAGTGCATAACACTCGAGGTGAAGAGATTACTCCCGATTCCAATGGACCGGAATCCATATATTTCTTCAAGACCGGTATGGAACCTCATATTGGAGAGGTAAGTTACTTTAAGGTAATGAGTGGAAGTATTAAAGTTGGAGATGACTTAACGAATGCCGACAGAGGCTCAAAGGAACGTATCGGACAACTTTATGCTTGTGCGGGTGCCAATCGTATTCCGGTCGATCAGTTGAATGCCGGTGATATAGGTTGTACCGTAAAACTCAAAGATGTAAAGACCGGAAATACGCTGAATGGCAAAGGTATAGAGCAACATTTTGATTTCATAAAATATCCCAATCCCAAATATACACGTGCTATTGAGGCTGTTAATTCTCAGGAAACGGAGAAATTGATGGCGGCTTTGCTGAAAATGCGTCAAGAAGACCCTACGTGGATAGTGGAGCAAAGTAAGGAGTTGCGCCAGATCATCGTAAGCGGACAAGGAGAATTCCACCTTCGCACGTTGAAATGGCGATTGGAAAATAATGAAAAAATTCAAACAGTTTTCAAGGAAGCAAAAATCCCTTATCGGGAGACTTTAACCAAACAAGCAAAGGCTGAGTATCGTCATAAGAAACAAAGTGGCGGTGCGGGACAGTTTGGCGAAGTGCATCTCATCGTTGAACCCTATGCTGAAGGAATGCCTGAACCTTCGGCTTACAAGTTCAATGGGCAAGAGTTCAAGATGAATATTAAGGGTAAGGAGGAGAGAGACTTGCCTTGGGGCGGAAAACTCGTCTTTATTAATTCTGTTGTCGGAGGTGCTATTGACGCTCGCTTCATGCCTGCTATATTAAAAGGTGTAATGGACTGTATGGAGCGCGGACCATTGACAGGTAGCTATGCTCGCGATGTGCGCGTTATTGTATATGATGGAAAGATGCACCCTGTTGATTCTAACGAGTTGTCGTTCACCTTGGCTGCTCGTCATGCTTTCTCAGATGCTTTCAAAAATGCCGGACCGAAGATATTGGAACCGATCTATGATCTTGAAGTTTATGTCCCCGGAGATTATATGGGCGATGTCATGAGCGATTTGCAAGGTCGTAGAGCAATGATAATGGGAATGGATTCTGAAGCCGGTTATCAGAAGTTGCAAGCAAAAATCCCATTGAAAGAGCTTTCCAATTACTGTATATCATTGAGTTCTCTGACTGGTGGACGTGCAAGTTTCACAACGAAATTTGCAAGCTACGAGTTAGTGCCAAACGATTTACAGCAAAAACTGATTGCTGAACATGAGACCGAAGTAAAAGAAGAGGAAGAATAATTCCTTTTCCTATGAGTCTTGTTAATCGAGAAACTTAAAATGTTATTGAGCGAGAGCATGTCTGTTTGAGATATGCTCTTGCTCAATTAATAATCTTATTGTAATTGATAAAAATCAATTATTATCATACAAAATAATTAATAAACTCTAAAAATACAATTTTAATTAACATTTAATTGTTAATGTTTTAAGGAATTGACTATCTTTGCTTTTAAATAAAAATGACAGGTGTGATAAATGCTGAATATGCAGATTGAACGCGCAGATAATTTGTTTAGATGAAGAAAACGACTATTTGGACAATAGCGGTAATTATGGGACTCTCTTTCCTGGCATTGCTACTTTTGCAGCTTAATTACATAGAGGAAATGGCTGAAATGAAAAAGGAGCAATTCGATGAGTCAGTAAATCGAGCACTCTATCAAGCAGCTCGCAACATGGAACTCAACGAGACACTTCGCTTTTTAGAAAGTGATGTGAATAAGAGCGATGCCAAATTAGCCAAGAAAAATGTATCAAAGGATAAATTAACGTCCGATACTCATCAAGCATTGGTGGCTGATGATAATGGTAATGCTTATACCTCGTTCGAGACGAAGCTTATTCAGAACAACCCATCGCTTACACCAAAAGCTCTTGTAGTTAGAAATGATAGTGGTTCACTCACGGCAACGAAGAAACGAATGCAGGAAGTAGTGCGCAATCGCTATGTTTATCAGAAAGCATTATTGGAGGAAGTGGTTTACAATATTTTGTACTCTGCTTCGGATAAGCCCTTGGAACAACGCATCAACTTCAAGTTGTTGGATCAGGATTTGAAGGCGGAAATGATGAACAATGGAATTAATATCCCTTATCATTTTACAGTTACAACACAGGATGGCAGAGAGGTTTATCGCTGCCCAGATTTTGTTGAGGATGGAAAGGACGCCGGCTTTTCTCAAGTACTCTTCCGAAATGATCCTCCAAATAGAATGGGTGTGGTGAATGTACACTTCCCCGATATGACGAGTTATATATTCTCTAGCGTGCGCTTTATGATTCCATCTATTATATTTACCATCGTTTTGTTGGTAACTTTTATCTTCACGATAGCGATTATTTTCCGTCAGAAACGTTATACGGAAATCAAAAACGATTTCATTAATAATATGACGCATGAACTTAAAACTCCAATTGCAAGTATTTCTCTTGCTTCACAGATGCTTAATGATAAGAGTGTGGTGAAATCGCCCAAAATGATAGATCATCTTGGGGGGGTTGTAAATGATGAGACTAAACGGCTGCGCTTTTTGGTAGAGAAAGTTCTACAAATGAGTATGTATGACCAAAAGAAAGCCGTATTGAAGAAAAAATATGCTGATTTGAACGAAATGGTGGAGACGATAGCCCATTCGTTCACCCTTCGCGTGGAACATACTGGGGGAAAAGTATATACGGATATAGAAGCGGTAGATTCAAAGGTTTATGTAGATGAAATGCACTTTCAGAATGTAATTTTTAACCTAATGGATAATGCCGTGAAATATGCAAAACCTGATGCGCCCTTAAATGTGTATTTGAAGACATGGAATACAAACGAACATCTTTATCTTACCATACGAGATACGGGGCAAGGCATCAAGCGCGAGAACTTGAAAAAGGTTTTTGAAAAGTTTTATCGTGTACATACCGGTAACCGACACGATGTAAAGGGTTTTGGGTTAGGATTGGCTTATGTCAAGAGAATGATAGATTTGCATGAAGGTGAGATAAAAGTGGATAGCGAATATGGAAAAGGTACAAAATTTACTATCATCTTGCCAGTAATGCCGGAAGAATAGTTTGTGAAAAAAGAATATAAACAATTTAAAATTTACTGATATGGAAGAAAATTTCAAAATGCTGTTGTGTGAAGATGATGAGAATCTCGGAACATTGTTGAGTGAGTATTTACAGACGAAAGGTTATGAGGTTGATCTTTGTCCAGATGGAGAGGAGGGTTACAAAGCTTTCTTGAAAAATAAATATGATATTTGTGTGCTGGACGTGATGATGCCTAAGAAAGATGGTTTTACATTGGCACAGGAAATTCGCCAAACCAATATGGAAATACCTATATTCTTTTTGACCGCCAGACAACTAAAAGAAGATATCCTGACCGGGTTTAAGATAGGGGGAGATGATTATCTGACCAAACCCTTCTCAATAGATGAACTCGTGTTCCGTATCGAAGCCATCCTGCGTCGAGTACGCGGTAAGAAAAACAAAGAACTGACCCTTTATCAAATCGGTAGATTTACATTTGATACGCAAAAGCAGCTACTGACGCTCGATAATAATCCGGAAAAGGCAACCAAACTGACTACAAAGGAGAACGAACTGCTTGCTTTGCTTTGTGCTCATTCGAATGAGATATTACAACGCGATTATGCATTGAAAACAATTTGGATAGATGACAACTACTTTAATGCCCGTTCAATGGATGTTTACATTACTAAACTGCGTAAGCATTTGAAGGCTGACGACCAAATTGAAATTATAAATATTCATGGTAAAGGTTACAAATTGATAGTTCCGGAGGAGGATTAAACTCGCATCTATCCCAATAATCTCGAGAGGGAAGGAATATACTAAAAATTATGTAATATGAAAAAGAGTGTGTTCGTATAGACACACTCTTTTATGCTGTGAGACGGAATGCCAAATGTCAGGAAAATCAATCTTTATCGCTGTAATTTAACAAATGCCACTGTGCCACCAATGACAAACGCCAACCCCGATAGTAAAAGTTCGTTGCCTCTGTAATCCACTATGAGATGTATTATAAATAGCAATAATCCCAATGTTATGCTTATCAGACCTAAATATTGAATATACTTTTTCATAGAATGCAAAAATACGAAAAAGATTTGGTTAGTTCATAAAAAAATAGTAATTTTGCACCGCATTTTGCTTATGCAGGTGCTATTTTATTAATTATTTATTTTAATGTAGTATGAATCAATACGAAACCGTTTTCATTTTGACTCCCGTTTTATCTGATGAACAGATGAAGGAAGCGGTCGCTAAATTCAAGAAGCTGCTCACCGATAATGGTGCTGAAATCTTGAACGAAGAGATCTGGGGCTTGAAGAAATTGGCTTACAACATTCAGAAGAAGTCATCAGGCTTCTACGCTTTGTTGGAGTTCAATGCAGAACCAACAGTCATTAATACTCTCGAAACAGCATACCGCCGCGACGAGAAAGTTATTCGTTACATCACCGTTAAGCAGGATAAATACTCGGCAGCTTATGCAGAGAAGCGTCGTGCTAAATGGGCATCTAAAAAGGAGGCTTAATTATGGCAGAGCAGAAAAAATCAGAAATTCGTTATTTGACCGCACCCTCAATTGATACGAAAAAGAAAAAGTATTGTCGGTTTAAGAAGAGCGGAATTAAGTACATCGACTATAAAGATGGAGAATTCTTGAAGAAGTTTTTGAACGAACAAGGTAAAATTCTTCCGCGTCGAATAACAGGAACATCTTTGAAGTATCAGCGTCGTGTGGCACAAGCTGTTAAACGTGCTCGCCAAATCGCATTGCTTCCATACGTAACCGATTTGATGAAATAATAGAGGAGGCTAAGGATATGGAAATAATACTGAAAGAAGATATAATCGGACTTGGCTACAAGAACGAAATTGTAAATGTAAAGAACGGCTACGGTCGTAACTACCTCATTCCAACAGGTAAGGGCGTTATAGCATCACCGTCTGCCAAGAAACAGTTGGCTGAAGATCTTAAGCAGCAGGCTGCTAAAATTGCAGCAAGGAAAGCCGAGGCTGAAAAACGTGCAGCTCAGCTGAGTGGAGTGGAACTTGTAATACCGGCTAAAGTTTCTGCAACAGGCGTTACTTATGGTTCCGTAAACACAGCAATTGTGGCTGAAGAATTGGCTAAGAAAGGTATTGAGATTGAACGCAAGATTATCACCATGCGCGATATTAAGAAAGTTGGCACTTATGAGGCTACAGTTCATTTCTTCAAGGATGTAGAGGTGAAACTTCCTGTAACGGTGATAGCTGAAAATCAACCCGCCCCACAAACGGAAGAAAAAGCTGAAAAGCCTGTTGAAAATGCAAAGGAAAACGAAACAGGAGAGACAACTGCTATTGAACAAGAGGCTTCGGCAGCAGAATAAGTTCTATTCTGTATCTCATGAGGTAGATTCTTATATTTGATTCACATCAAGAGATAATATCATGACAATAAATCCCTTTCACTCTCGTAGTGATTGGGATTTTGAGTTTTACGCAGCTTAATATGAAAAGAATTGTCCTGACAGGAGGTCCTTGGGCTCAGTAGAAATTTACT
>NZ_SDIK01000105.1 GCF_008016795.1 Prevotella brunnea | reverse complement strand
ATGCCATCAGAAAAGTCCGTCATCTTCCTCCTGGCAGCCGTGGCGATGGAGGAAACAAAGACAACATATGAAAGGAGAATATATCAATTCAAAAACTGGAAAGAAAAGAATAAAATAACAGTGGAAGTACAGAGAAAGGAAAGATGAATTACACACTTTTAAGGACACTACCAAATTCATCGAGAACAGGAGCATCCTGACAACTATCAAGAAAATCCTTTACATCCTCAAAAGTTGGTTGCTCATCATAATCCTTTTGTGCCCATGATTTCACATTCTCAAGCATTCGTTTTTGCGATGCCTTCATTTGGGAATTCAAGGCACAAGTGAGAAATATCCTATAGTAATCGTCTAATATTGGTTTCATCTTTATTCCTTTCTCATATCCCATTATACAAGCGACATATAATATCCATTGGGTTACAAATTTACGATATTTTTCAGAAAACCAATCTTTTTTGTTGATAACTCTGTGGAAAAGTTAGTTCATAACATTTTCACAACTCTGTGGATATTCACAATATAAAAGAGAAAATGCGAGAACAGTGGATATCCACAAGTTTATTAACGCTCTTTTAGGGAAGTTTTGCACACGTTATTGATATTAAAAGATATAAACTTATTATCTTTGCACCATATTTAAAAATTGTGGATAACTCAAAAGATGAACTGATTTTCAATGAGTAAGTTTCAACTATTACCGTTGATAACTTCTTTTCTAAAGTTGATATTCATATCACCAAAAAAGAAGCGGATTACTTTTGCACAAATCCACAGCACATCATACTCTATCATTCTTTTTTTCTTTTTAAAAAAGAAATAAGAATATAATGATTTACGAATGAATAAATACAGCAAAATGAAACATTTGAAATCCGGTCTGATTGCTTTGCTTGTTCTTTTATCGGTAAATGCATCAGCTCAATGCACATTTAGAAACACTGCTTTTAACAGTGGTGAATACCTTACTTACAATCTTTATTACAATTGGCAGTTTGTTTGGGTGAAAGCCGGCACGGCATCGTGGTACACCGTCTCTTCAACCTATCGCGGAACTCCGGCTTACAGAGCTTCTCTCACGACACGTGGCAATGGAAGATTGGACGATTATTTTGTTCTTCGCGACACACTTCTCTGTTATGATTCAAAGAATATGGCACCACTATATTACAGAAAAGGAGCTCGCGAGGGGAAACGCTACACAGTGGATGAGGTGTTTTACAGTTATCCAAACGGTAAGGTGCGCATAAAACAGCATCGCGTCGATAACGACGGTGAACATCATTGGCGAACAAGATATTCCTCAGAATGCCTTTACGATATGATGAGTATTTTCCTGCGTGCCAGAAGTTTTAATCCCGATAAGTGGAAATCGGGACAGGTGGTAAATTTTCCCATGGTAGATGGCAACAGTGTTAATCCGGCACGTATCGTTTACAATGGCAAGACCAACGTTAAAGCTGATAACGGACGAAAATATCGTTGCTTGAAACTTTCCTATCATGAGCGGGAAAATGGGAAATGGAAGAATATTTCTTCCTTTTTCATCACCGATGATTCCAATCATATCCCTATTCGCCTTGATATGCGATTAAAGTTCGGAAGTGCGAAAGCCTTTCTTGTCAGCATGAAGGGCATTAGAAACAAGGTTTCTTCACTCATTAAGTAAATCCTTTGCAGAGATAGAACCGAACGAGGTTAAAGCAAATGGAATGTAATGCCGAACATTCGACTCGGTCATCGTTACGAAATTATATGACAAAAACAGGATTCGAGATACACTTCGTAATCTATTGATAATCAGTATAATATTAATCCGAATTTAAAAGCTTAGCTTTTGCACTTCAAAATGTCTTATACGGATTTAGCTTGTCACAATTCTGACTATAAAAAAAGTAAGAAATTATGACAAAACGTAAAACCCCGCGCGAATTTTCGTATTCG
>NZ_SDIK01000104.1 GCF_008016795.1 Prevotella brunnea | reverse complement strand
CTCGTCTTTTGCCGACTGTATTGCATCCCAGCGGTGCTTGATACGCGATTCCTGGCCGGCGTCGCATGCTAACTTTTTTACATGGATCCTATCGATTACACCCTTGACATTTGGAAACGACCTTCTGACTATTTTGCGCATAGAATCGGACAGATCCAGAGTGACTTCCTCAACAGAAGAGCGTTTCTCCTCATCAATCCTATCCAGTACTGCTATGACATCTTCTGACTTTGTACCTGCAACTACTGCCACGAGACTTCTTTCCCGTGTCCTTGCTGCACGGTTGGTCACGAAAGTGTACAGTTCGCCGTTAGACAGTGAAGTTTCATCAATAGCCAAAGAGGGTCCGATGTTGTCAGGAAAGAGAAGCCATTCGTCGGCATGTTCTGCCTGATCCCATTGACGGAAGCCGCTCAGAACTTCCTTGTATTGTTTCTCAAATGTATGTCCGTCAATATGATAGAAATCCTCAAGCGTAAGGCAGGTCACGGGGGATGTCTCCATACGTTTCTTTTAAAAAAGCTCCAAATTCCTTGGAGTAACGAGTGCCCTGAGCTACCATGTCTAAAGCGATGGGAAGCGTAAAGCTCTTGCCTGTGCGCAAGTCCGTCCATCGTCTGCGACGAATTTTCAATATAACCTTATGGTCTCGGATCGGAAAGTCAGTTATATTAACAGCTTCCATGAACCCTTTGGACTCGAAGTTGGCATCATCCGCCAAAGTCTTGTCCATACGTTCGTCAAGACTAATATGAAACTCTGATCCGACCTCACGGACAGAAACGATAGTAAAAAACTCTAATATTTGAGTGGGCAACACAAGAGTTGCCAAGGTGCGTAACATATTTTCTTCCATGATGCGAAGGTCGGAATTATTAAGATAAATAACTATTACTGTCCGCTAAACAT
>NZ_SDIK01000103.1 GCF_008016795.1 Prevotella brunnea | reverse complement strand
AGGGCAAAGAACACGAATTTGAATCAACGGGTCAACGTTTCAAGCATTGACACAGTGGACCACTAGTCACATTACACTTACGCAATATTGACGCTTGAGAAGAACCGCTAGAATAATAATCAATTAACACTTGCAGCTTGAACGAATACGAAAATTCGCGCGGGGTTTTACGTTTTGTCATAATTTCTTACTTTTTTTATAGTCAGAATTGTGACAAGCTAAATCCGTATAAGACAAATTGGAGTGCAAAAGCTAAGCTCTTAAATCGCAATTAATATTATCTTGATTATCAATCGGTTATGAGGCGTGTTACAAACGTGGTTTTTGTAATATAATTTCATTGATGGTCGGGTCGAATGTGCGCTATCGAGCGTCCGCTTGCCATCGCCTGAATACGAATTGAAGACATAAGGAAATACGCGAGTTCGGGATAAGAAAATCTTTAGAAAAGTTCCGGTTGCCTTGATTTCTCTACGTGTACCGACAGGGCTTCCGGCTTATTGTCAAAGAAACAACAGGCTGTAAGTGCAGAACACAAGTTCATGATGAAATTACGTAGTCGTCCCTCAAGAACCCGACTTACAACCAACAGATGGTATTGGATAACACCTTTGTTCATTACAGTTGGAATCCACTCCCTGAATACTCCATTTTCTTCACTGTCTCGCTCTTTACAAAGGACAGCACCTGACTTTGATTTTTTAGACACCTTAAATGCCCATAAAGTTAGTGTACATCGGAAAGATGGCAACGTTTCAGCCTGCAAAATGAGCCATAGATCTTCTTTTAGGATGTAGGGAATATGCTAATTCCAAATAGAAGT
>NZ_SDIK01000102.1 GCF_008016795.1 Prevotella brunnea | reverse complement strand
ATGTTTAGCGGACAGTAATAGCTTTTAATACATAGCTTTCCTTCTTCAATGATGATGTTTTCCTCTTTGAGATTGCGTATATCTGAAATGGCAAGACCGCTGAAGCAGGAGAACACGAACAAATCACGGACGACACGATATTTCTCCCATTTGATGGGCAGGTCGATAATCTTTTGCAGGTCGTCCTGCGTGATGTTTCTCGGCGTTCCTTTCGTCTTTTCGTAACTGTAACCAATGAACGGATACATGTCTATCATGCCATTTTTGACAGCCTTGTTCACAACTGCCTTCAATGCAGCCAAGGCACTGCATATACTGCCACGTTTCAGTTTTCGGTCTATTGTCAGAAAGTATTCATAGCCTTCTATAAAGGAAATATCCAGCTCCATGAGCGGAATATCACTTAACTTGTATTTCCTACGCACATACTCCCGAAGAAGAGTTTGCTGATAGGTACGCAGCTCCAGTGTTTTCATTGCCCGGTCTATGCCCACTCTTTCATGAATCTGTGTGAGGTACTCAGCATAGCACTCTAAAAGCATTGCGCTTTGACAAAGCTGTCCCTGATAGGCATTGCGCACATCCGTAGCCGTGAATGACTCTCCACTTTCGCAAAGTTCCCGATAGCGTGCATGAATGAGTGCAGTGCATTCATTCAAATACCGGTTGATAGAATTTGCGATGGCACTCTTGCCGAGAAGACGTTGCTTTCTGCTATCCCAAAGAGATAATGGGACTTTCTTTTTGGCGGAAAAGGCGGAATGCTTCCTGCCCAGTTCTATCCGTCCGATAAGCGGCACCATGCCTTTTTTGTCCGCTCGTTTAGCCTGTGTGAAAAACGAGACTTTCAGTTTGTTTTCTTTCATTTTTCTGTCATTTTTTTCTAATTTCCTTTGCTTGCAAAGGTACATACGAACAAGAGTTCTTGAGCTATGCAGAAAAATGAAAGATGAGGAATAAAAACCTATGCCACAGTTGTTTATATTCAATTCGTAACCCCTTTTTGCTTTGTGCCCTATGGGTTACGAGTTGGTAACGGAACTATTGCCGTTTTTCGCTCAATCTTGCCATATCACAAAATGCAGAAAAGTGCATAAGTTGTTATTGTTCAAGTGTTTCCGTTCGTGTTTGCCCTTTCTTCTTTCATTGTCATTATTCTATGAACTATCCCCGCACAGGCAGCCGATACATCAGTGAGGATGTTTTCGAGGAAGTACCCGCCCTACTGCGCAAAATAGGAGAAATGATAGAAACACCATTAAACCGCCATTCGGTGAACAAGGCAAAGATTACTGACCACCACGCCATTATTCCTACAGGAGAAACACCTTCAGGAATATCGGCAGATGAAACAACTATCTATCAAATGGTGGTTAATCGCTTCATTGAAGCCTTTCTTCCCGATTCAGAGGAAGAGCGTATGCTGGTGCAGTTCACGGACGGCGCCAACTCCTTTACTTGGAAGGCGTGCCGACAAATCTCCTTGGGCTGGAAAGCCGTGCAGAAAGAGCAGGTTACTGATGTAGAGAAAAAGGAAAACGACAATGAACAGGTTTTACCTTCATTGCCTGATTTGACGGAGGGAGAGGTTTTACCACTTGTTTCTACTGACATCACCGAGCATAAGACCAAACCTAAACCTCTCTACACAGAAGCGACACTGCTTTCTGCGATGGAGAACGCAGGAAAAGAGGTCGAAGATGCAGAAAGTAAGAAAGCAATGGCAGAGTGTGGCATCGGAACACCTGCCACCCGTGCCAACATCATCGAGACACTTATTCTCCGTGACTATATCCGAAGGGACAAGAAAGCAATTATACCGACCGAGAAAGGCTTGGCTGTCTATGAGATTGTCAAGGACAAGCGAATCGCCAATGCGGAGATGACAGGAAGCTGGGAACTGACACTTGCTGCCATCGAAGCAGGACAGATGCCGCCCGAAAAGTTTGCACAAGGCATCAACTCCTACGTTGGCACCATTTGTGAGGAACTGCTTTCTCTTGCCCCCAAACAGAAGTCTTATCCCACCTATCGCTGCCCCAAGTGTGGCACTGAGAGCGTGGGTATCTATGCCAAGGTTGCCAAATGCAGACATGAGGGCTGTGACTTTCATGTCTTCCGTGAGGTCTGTGGCACGCTTCTCACCGAGGACTACATCCGGGATTTGCTAACCACAGGACGTACACCCATTCTCAAAGGATTGATCAGTAAGGCAGGCAAAAAGTTCAACGCCCGACTTGTCCTTAATGAGGATTACACCACTTCTTTTGAATTTGAAAACAGGAAAGGAAAACAACGAGGGAGATAATCCTGACAGAAACAGAGAGGAACAGAAGAGGTCGGGAGGTAATATACTTTATATCTTCCGACTTTTTCCTCCTCCTTAATTAAAAAAGGAACACTATGGCATACAATAAGAAAAACGTCCTTGAAGCCAACACAGAAGCCATCCGTGTTGTGCTTCGCTTGGAAAAAGAACGCCGCGAAGCCACCGAAGCCGAGAAAAACATATTGCGCAACTATCAGGGATTCGGTGGCTTGAAATGCGTGCTGAATCGATGTGACAGTCCCGATGACCTCCGCTATTGGAGCCAATCGGAGCAACAACTTTTCGAGCCTACCCAAAGGCTCAAACAGATGATTTACCGTGATGCCGTCGATGCCAATACCGCCAAGCGGTACTGGGAGAGCATCAAGGCAAGCGTACTCACGTCTTTCTATACAGATACCCGTATCGTTTCTGCGATTGCGGAAGCACTCACCATTACCGATGTGGAGATAAGACAATGCTTAGACCCTTCAGCAGGTATGGGAGCTTTTGCCGAGATATTTGCTAAAAGGGCTGGTATGGTCGATGCAATGGAAAAAGATTTGCTCACTGCCCGTATCTCACAATCCATTCATCCTTATGGGCAAGGTAATATCATTGTCCACCAAGCCCCCTTTGAATCCATTGGAGAGTTGGAAGATAAGGACAAATACGACCTTATTACAAGTAACATTCCTTTCGGGGATTTCATGGTCTATGACCGTGAGTACAGCAAGGGCAAGGATGTTCTTAAGAGGGAATCCACACGAGCCATCCACAATTACTTCTTTGTAAAGGGATTGGACTGCATCAAGGAAGGCGGACTTCTTGCGTTTATTACCTCGCAAGGTGTATTGGACAGTCCCCGCAATGAAGCCATCCGCCGTTATCTGATGCAGAACAGCCGACTAATCTCTGCTTTACGCCTGCCATCGGGTATGTTTTCAGACAATGCGGGAACGGACGTGGGCAGTGACCTCATCGTCTTGCAGAAGCAGACAGGTAAAGAAATCAGCGAGGGGATTGAACAGCAGTTTGTAGAAACTCTTTCCGTTCCCAAAGAAGAAGGCTCTTCTGTCGTCTTCAAGCACAACTCACTTTTTGCAGGAGATTGGAAAGACATTGCCCACCGCACCATTGCCACGGAACGAATAATGGGCAGAGACCCATACGGCAAGCCTGCATGGGAGTATCGCTTCGATGGCAGCATTGACGATATGGCGGAGAGTATCAGGACACAGCTCTCCTTGGAAGTTGAGCAACGCTTTGACCGCAAACTCTATGAAACAGGCATACCTATGACGGAGGAGGAACGGCAGAAAGAAGCCGAAAAACAACTGAGAAAGTTAGGTATAATGGTAAATTTACCCAAAGAGGATCCCAAAATGCACAAGGAGGCGGAGAATGCCTATAATTTGATGCCCGACAGTATCAGGAAGCAACTACCTAAACTTTACAGTACGGAAAAGGAACTTATTGGTGATAAAGTCGCCTACGCACGTTATTTCTTCCCGATGGGAGCTTACACGGCTTATCTTTTGGAGTACGACCCTAAGAGCCGTATAGGTTTCGGTGCTGTCACGATGGGCTACGGCTGGGAGTTGGGCAATATGTCGCTTGACGAGATGGAGGAAGTGAAGATTCATGGGCTGGGCATCGAGCGCGACCTGTACTTCTCTCCTAAGAAATTGCACGAGATAGCCGAACTGGAAGAAATCGTCAGGGGACAATATACCAAAGAAGAAGTGGTGACAGAGGAAATCAAGGAAAAGGCTGCACCCGAAGTTCAGACTTCGACAATGGAAGATAACCTTTCCACGGAAGAACCCAAAGAGGAAGTTCAAGTTGAAAAAATCAGTGAGCAAGTTGATAAAACGGGCGGTGAGCAGACAGTACAGATACAAGAGGCAGACTCTACTATTGAAGAATCAGCCCCAGAGGGAGTACCTGTGCTTAACCTTCACCGCCAATATGAGCAGGAAGTGAAAGAAATCCGCACCGATGTGGAAGCCCCACGGGAGATGAACGGGCAGACTGTCTATTTCGATGATGACCACCACCCAGTGATGGACGGCTTGGACGAGCGACAGGAAACGGAGCAGCCTTCACTGTTCGCTCCGGAGGAATACAATCTCTGGACGCAGGAAGTAAAGCGCGTGAACGGCGAGATTAAGGAAGTCCCTAAACCACAGATACAGGCTTCCGAAGAACAAAGGCTGACGGGAAATAAAGGAAGAAACGAGAATAAGGAGAAACAGCCAACAACTGCAACGCAGCACAGAACCAAGGGCAGAAGCAGCAAGAAAACTTCCTCTCAGTCATATAGTGAACCGTCTCTCTTTGATTTTATGAATGAAGCCGAAGAGCGTAAGCCACAGCCGATAGCGGAGGTGAAAAAAGAGTTTGATGCTTCCCCGCGCCCTTTTCTCTCTTCGCCGGACTCTCACCTGAGAGACGGCTCCATTGTCGTGCAGAAAGGGCAGGTCGGCT
Organism: Prevotella brunnea; assembly: GCF_008016795.1. Classification (GTDB taxonomy): domain Bacteria; phylum Bacteroidota; class Bacteroidia; order Bacteroidales; family Bacteroidaceae; genus Prevotella; species Prevotella brunnea. The sequence continues at coordinate 5,086 of NZ_SDIK01000102.1, read as the reverse complement.
TTCTTTCTGACTTAAAGCGACATCCAACCTTTAATCCGATGGACTTGCCGTATGCCCAGCTTTCCCGACTAAAAAGCTATATCGAGATACGGGAGTGCTATCATCGTCTCTATGACTACGAGGCGGAGAACCATGCAGAAGACAAGGAGGATCGCAGCAGACTCAATCACTTGTATGATGACTATGTTGCACGCTGGGGCTACTTTAACCAGAAAGCGAACACCGACATCATCAAGATGGATGCTACAGGTGTGGAAATGCTCTTCTTGGAACGCTCCGAGAACGGCAGGTACGTCAAGGCGGACATCTTTGACCATCCAACAGCTTTTTCTACCACAGAGCTGACCGTTGCCACAGACCCGATGGAGGCACTGGGTGCATCGCTCAACAAGTACGGCACGGTGGAACTTGATTACATGAGTTCCCTTTTACCTGATATGGAGGAAAGCGACATCATTTCTTCCTTGGAAGGTCGCATCTATTATAATCCCGAAGAGAATGCTTATGAGGTTGCGGACAAGTTCATTTCGGGCAATGTAATAGAAAAGGCGGAGCGCATTGAGTCGTGGCTCTTGGACCATCCCGACCACGAAGAAACAAAGCAGAGCCTTGCTGCGCTGCGTGCAGCCACGCCAACACCCATTCCTTTTGCAGACCTTGACTTCAATCTCGGTGAACGCTGGATACCTGCCAAGGTCTATGGTAGGTTCGCTTCGGAGTTTTTCGGCACGGATATTGGCGTATCCTACCATTCCAACATGGACGAGTACAGCATTGTCTGCGACCAAAAGAATGCCAATATCTGGCACAAGTATGCCGTACAGGGAGAGTTCCGCCGCTATGACGGCATCAATCTCCTAAAGCACGCCCTGCACAACACCATTCCCGACATTAACAAGAGTAAGGAGGTGACAGATAAGGTTACGGGAGAGACCAAGACCATTAAAGTAAGAGATGGACATGCCATCCAGATGGCAAATGCCAAGATTGAGGAAATCAGGCAGGGCTTTGTTGATTGGCTCGGACGCACACCCGATACCTTCAAACAGCAGCTCTCCGACAGGTACAACCGACTTTTCAACTGTTTTGTGCGACCAAACTTTGACGGTACGCACCAGACTTTCCCCGACCTCGACCTCAAACGGCTGGGCATTGCCGACCTCTACAAGAGTCAGAAGGATGCCGTGTGGATGCTCAAAACCAATGGTGGCGGCATCTGCGACCACGAGGTGGGAGCGGGTAAGACGCTTATCATGTGTACGGCAGCCTATGAAATGAAGCGATTGGGACTGGCAAACAAACCGATGATTATTGGGCTGAAGGCAAACGTATTCGATATTGCCGACACCTTTAGGAAAGCTTATCCCAATGCTAAGGTACTCTATCCAGGCAAGAACGATTTCAATAAGCAGAACCGCCAGCGTATTTTCAACGACATCAAGAACAACGACTGGGACTGCATCATCCTCACGCACGAACAGTTCGGCATGATACCGCAAGCTTTGGAGATACAGGAGGCTATCCTGCAGAAGGAGAAGGACTCTGTGGAGGAAAACCTTGAAGTCCTGCGTATGCAAGGAGCGGAGATTTCCCGTGGTATGCTCAAAGGCTTGGAAAAGCGCAAGCAGACCCTTGAAGTCAAGTTGCAGAACATACAGGACAGCATCGCCGAAAGAAAAGACGATGCCGTGGACTTCAAGATGATGGGTATCGACCACCTCTTTGTAGATGAATCACACCAATTCAAGAACCTGATGTTCAATACACGCCATGACCGTGTATCGGGCTTGGGCAATCCTGATGGCTCACAGCGTGCCTTAAACATGCTCTTTGCTATTCGTACCATACAAGAACGGTCCGGCAAGGATTTGGGAGCCACTTTCCTTTCAGGAACGACCATTTCCAATAGTCTGACGGAACTGTATCTTCTGTTCAAGTATCTGCGCCCGCAGGCTTTGGAGAAGCAGGGAATCAACAGCTTTGATGCTTGGGCAGCGGTTTTTGCCAAGAAATCGACCGACTATGAGTTCTCCATCACCAATGAGATTATCCAGAAAGAGCGGTTCCGCACCTTCATCAAGGTGCCGGAGCTGGCTTCATTCTATGCGGAAGTATAGGAGTTGGAAGCAAGAAAAGGAGAAAAATGCGTATCTGATTGAAACACAAGATATATTGCCTGCTTTCTCATTGGGTTGCATCAAGGTAAATAGGCGAAAAATGGAGTGAAAAAGCAAGAGTTCAGTTACCAAATCGTTCGAGAAACGATGAAAGGAAAAGAACGGCTGGAAATGGTAACAAAAACGGTGTTTTCTCTTTCATTATCAATGTTTTGCATCGCTATAAGTTCCTCTGGGAAGTATAATTTTGTAAGCAAAAAAACAATGGAAAAAGAAAAAATCAAGCTGCTTTTCTACCTCAAAAGAGGTACGCAGGACAAAAACGGAAAAAGTCCCATCATGGGACGCATCAGTATCGGTCGCTCAATGGTTCAGTTCAGTTGCAAATGTGCCTGTACGCCAAAAATTTGGGATAGTCGTAAACAGCGACTTGTAGGAAAGAGTTCCGAAGCCGTATCAGTGAACAGGGAACTTGACCGACTGCAAGTAAGTGTCCATCAAGTTTATGAATCGCTTTCGGGCAAGTTGAACAACACTGTCACGGCAGGGAAGATAAGGGAACTTGTATTCGGGTTAAACAGCGAGTCGCAGGGGCTGCTTCATCATGCGGACAAGTATATCGACCGCTTCCGTGAGCGAGTTGGCATAGACCGCAGCGAAAGAAGACTGAAATGTCTGCTGCTCTTCCGCAAGCATCTGTCTGAATTTCTGAGATGCCGCTACCATGTGGACGATATTCCCGTGCAAAAAGCCGATACAGCCCTTATCAAGGACTTGGAGGAGTATTTTGCCAAAGAAAAGGGTTTTAAACTCAACACTTCGGCTGGTTATCTTACTATGCTGGCATCCCTGCTCAAAGACCTGCACAAACGGCACATCATAGACTCCTATCCTTTTATCGGTCATTCCATCCGCTGGGACGTTGGAACACCCCGATACATTACAAGGGAGGAAGTAAACAAGATTGCAGCATTAACCGATAACGAACTGCAAGGCTACGAGCAGATGTCGAGGGATATGTTTCTCTTTTCGTGCTATACCGGTCTTTCCTACACGGATGTGTACCACCTCACGGCAGAGCATATCATCCACGAGTCTGATATGGATTGGATACGCAAGCCGAGAGTGAAGACGGGCAATGTATGTCACATTCCATTATTACCCGAAGCATCCGCCATCATTGAGCGGTACAGGGGCATTCATACGAGGGCGTTCCGCCACGAACCCCCAAAAGGGTATCTGCTGCCCATACCAGGCTGTGACACGTTGAACATACACCTCAAAAAGATAGCACGGCTTTGCGGTATTCAGAAAACGCTGACCTATCACATGGCAAGGCATACCTTCGCATCGCAGATGACGCTTTCAGAAGGCGTGTCCATCGAAAGCGTATCGAAAATGCTCGGACACAGCCAGATAAAGACCACACAGGTGTATGCAGAGACTTCTCCAGAGCGTGTCTTTCGGGATGTGGAGAAGATTCTCCCTCTCATCGCACAATATCGTTTAATCAACTAAAAGTCCAAGAACAATGAAAAGTACATTTTCAATTCTATTCTATATAGACAGAAGCAAGACAAGCGAAAGGAATGAATGCATTATCCGCTGCCGTATCACCTGCAATGGTGCGTCTTCTTCATTCTCAACAGGTTTGTACACCTCTCCCGATGATTGGCAATCAAAGAAAGGGCGCATAAAAGTGGTGGCAAACAGAGCGAATGCCGTCAATCTGCAACTGAACTCAATAGAAGAACGACTTCACGCACTCTATGAACTCACGTTAAGAGAAGAGAACTACATTACGGCTGAATACCTGAAAGAGCAGTACCAGCACCAAAACAAACCCACCCCGACACTCATAGAGGTTTACCAATCCGTCTGTGAAAGCAAGGAGGCATTGCAGGGCAAGACGATAGGAAAGGCTACCGTCAGGGCTTTCAGGGACAGTAGGAAGAATTTTGCACTTTTTCTAAAAAAAAGGGGAAGCGGGGACTGTCTTCCCAAAGAGGCAGACAAGGACCTCATAGAACATTACCGCCTGTTTATGCTACGGGACTTGGGAAACAAGGAAAGCACTGTTTCCAACCGTCTGCGCCACCTGCATCAAGTCATCCGAAAAGCATTGCAAGAGCGATATATCCGTGAAGACCCTTTTGAGCAGATAGACATTGAAACGCCCACCTACGAGCGCAATGCCCTCACTTCTGACGATTTACACAAACTTCTCTCATATCGTCCTCACCGCTCGGTGGACAACCATTGCAGGCTCATCTTCCTCTTGGGCTGTTTTACGGGGTTAGCTTTTTCTGATTTAAAGAAACTCCGAATGGACGATGTTTACACACTTGACGATGGGCGCAGGTACATATCGCTCTGTCGCACAAAAACTCAGAACAGAAGCATTGTTCCTTTATTGCCCATTGCCGAAGAGATACTCACCATTGTCAGCGACGGACAAAAGGAGGGGTTGCTCTTTCGTGAGTTCCCCACGAATAGCCATTTCAACCGCAAGATAAGGGACATCATCATCAAGGCAGGACTCCCACCTCATACCGAAGCCACCTCGCACACGGCACGACATACCTTTGCCACGACCATCTGTTTGGAGAACGGCTTGCCGATAGAAACCGTCAGTAAGATGCTCGGACACCGCTTCATTTCAACCACCGAACTCTATGCAAAGGTTAGCAAGAGCAAGATTGCACGTGAGATGCAGCCACTCATGGGTAGCAATACCACAAGGCAACTGCGAAAGGCCCTGCGTGTTTGTCCGCCAAGAAAGCCAAGCATAGGATAAAATGATTTTCTTAGACCGTTAAACAACCATCATTAAGTATTATTACTGTCCGCTAAACATCCCACATTTTTTATGAATTAGGGCTGACACTTCTCACGAGGTATCAGCCCTTTTTGTTATCTTTGCTTTTGTTTCCAAACTCAGATAACATGGGCAAAAGTACACATTTCTT
>NZ_SDIK01000101.1 GCF_008016795.1 Prevotella brunnea | reverse complement strand
GATTTTCTACTGAGCCATAAATTCGGTTAGCCAAATAGCCGGTCCGCCCACAATTTGAATGGATAACAAGCACGAATCTTCTTTTACACATCACTTTCATGACGAACAGAACACAGAGTTTGCCCCAACTGCGAGCCTGCATTGATATTCGGTGGAAGCCAATCCTTCACTGAACTTATCCCTAACGCACAATCTGCTCCGACAAGTCGCATCCAATTGTTGCAATCCCACCCCGCCACGGGGACAAATGTATTCATTTTATTATAGAGACCTTTGCGTGAGATTGCAAACAAAACGGATGTGAAACCGATGGTATAAACCGCTCGTTTCCACACTTTCGACATCCATCTAAAAAACTTATTGATTTACAGCGACTTACAAAGCCATTTTAAAAGCTTAGGTATTGCATCCCAAAAGCTAAGCTTTTGCATCCTAAAAGCTAAGCTTTTGCAACGTGAAAGCTAAGCTTTTGCAAATCAACAGTCCATTCATCAAATTCACATTCTGTTTTCATGCCCGAAAACGACATCATTATGACATATCATCACAGAACAACTGCATAGGGTTTTCGTGTCAGCACATATCACTTTAGCCGTTTCTTACATCTACTTTTCATCATGGCAAATCATTTCATGAATCCAATCCGGCGTTTCTTCTTTGCCGGATTATTTTCCTTCAACTCACCCCAAAAAGAACATGAACAGCCTCACAAGTTCGAGAAACGCCCACATCATCAACCAAATGTTGTGTTTCTCTGAACGTGAATGGGCATTTTGTACTGTTATTAATTCTTGATTTATTTCCATAATCCAACGAAATTTCGTATCTTTGCCTATCATTATTTGAATAGAAAAATGGCAGACACTTTAGAAAAAAATAATAATTATTCCGCCAGTAACATCCAAGTCTTGGAAGGACTTGAAGCAGTACGCAAACGCCCCGCGATGTATATTGGCGACATAAGTGAGAAAGGACTTCATCACCTCATCAACGAAACTGTTGACAACTCCATTGACGAAGCAATGGCAGGCTATTGCAGCCATATAGAAGTAACTATCAACCAAGACAACTCCATCACCGTTGAGGACGATGGGCGCGGCATCCCCGTAGATGAACACGAGAAGCTGCACAAAAGTGCATTGGAAGTGGTCATGACAGTGCTCCACGCCGGAGGAAAGTTTGACAAAGGTTCCTATAAAGTCAGCGGTGGTCTGCATGGTGTGGGTGTGAGTTGCGTGAATGCCTTGTCGTCTCACATGAAATCACAGGTTTTCCGCGGGGGCAAGATTTATCAACAGGAATACGAAAAAGGCAAGCCCCTCTATCCGGTAAAAATCATTGGCGAAACCGACAAGACCGGTACTCGTCAACAATTCTGGCCCGACAGTTCCATCTTCACCACCACCGTCTTCCAGTGGGACATCGTGGCGCGTCGCATGAGAGAGCTGGCCTTTCTGAACGCAGGCATTAAAATCACGCTGACCGACCTACGCCCCAACGAAGAGGGCAAAACACGCTGTGAAGTATTCCATGCCAAAGAGGGATTAAAGGAATTTGTGAGATATGTCGATCGCCATCGCACCCATCTTTTCGACGATGTCATTTACCTGAAAACAGAGAAGCAGGGTACTCCCATCGAGGTGGCAATCATGTATAACACCGATTACAACGAGAACATACATTCCTACGTTAATAACATCAACACCATAGAGGGAGGAACACACCTCACCGGATTTCGCACAGCACTAACGCGAACATTGAAGGCATACGCCGACAACGAACCGCAGATATCGAAACAGATTGAAAAAGCAAAGATAGAAATCACCGGCGAAGACTTCCGCGAAGGTTTGACCGCCGTTATCTCAATCAAAGTGGCAGAACCTCAGTTTGAAGGTCAGACCAAGACCAAACTGGGCAATAGCGAAGTGTCCGGAGCAGTACAGCAAGCGGTTGGAGAGGCTCTCTCCTATTATTTGGAAGAAAACCCCAACGAAGCAAAACTCATTTGCGACAAAGTTATATTGGCTGCAACAGCACGCATCGCGGCCCGCAAAGCGCGAGAGAGTGTTCAGCGAAAGAATGTCATGACCGGCGGAGGTTTGCCGGGAAAATTGGCAGACTGTTCCAACAGAGACCCAAAGGAATGTGAGATTTTCTTGGTGGAGGGCGACTCCGCCGGTGGTTCCGCCAAACAAGGTCGCGATCGCTATTCACAAGCTATCCTGCCATTGCGCGGAAAAATCCTGAATGTAGAGAAAGTACAACGCCATCGGGTATTCGAAGCAGAGTCAGTTATGAACATCATTCAATCCATCGGCGTGCGCTTTGGCGTGGAAGGAGAAGGCGATTTCGAAGCAAATACCGACAAATTGCGCTACGACAAGATTATCATCATGACCGATGCCGATGTCGATGGTTCACACATCGACACGCTCATCATGACACTTTTCTTCCGGTACATGCCCAAAGTCATAGAAGAAGGACATCTGTATATAGCCACACCCCCACTCTATAAATGCACTTTCAAGAAAGTCAGCGAATATTGCTACACGGAACAACAACGACTGCAGTTCATAGAGAAATATGCCGGGGGCGATGAGGATGCAAAATCACTTCACACACAGCGATATAAAGGTTTGGGAGAAATGAATCCGGAACAACTTTGGGAAACAACCATGAACCCACAGACTCGACTGCTGAAGCAAGTGACCATAGAAAGTGCCACCGAGGCTGACGAGATTTTCTCCATGCTGATGGGAGATGATGTTGAACCACGTCGCGAATTCATTGAAGAGAATGCTACCTACGCAAACATTGACGCGTAACCTCTTACAGCAGAACTTTCATAGGCTGAAACAACGACTCCTCTTTTGGAAAGAAGCAATCTTTCTTATAGAATAATACGCGACAAGGTGCAACATTCTGCTCTTCTTCCGAAAGAGAAGTCTTTTACCGAATGTTAATCATCTAAATTGGCAAAAAACTTTGGTTATTATAAAAATATCCGTATTTTTGCATTTAAACGCAATATCATTGGGTTAGGATATGAGAGAAATTAATGTGAAGCAAGTAGAACAGGAGTTTTCAGCCATATACAACGTGGACAACGAACTCCTGCTGTATGACAGCACTACGGGAGTGCCCCATCTGCTGGAAACATCTCGATTGAACTGCTTGGTGCTCGGTATCTGCACAAAAGGAAACATCAGTTATACCGATGACACTGAACAGCACACATTGGGTTCGGGAGATGTTTTCATACTTCCGAAAGGACAAGTCTTGGGAGATATTAAGACAGCATGCAACGCTGAGATGGTGGTTTTGGTCTTATCTTATAACTACCTTCAGGAAATAGTAAGCGGTGTTAGTTTACTGTCCACCTTATTCTTGTTTGCACGCCAACATCCGGTCTTTCACTTGGAGGATAAGCAGGCCAAACAGCTTTTGTCCTATGTCAGAATCTTAAAGCTGAAGATAAAAGACACCACACATCATTACAGACGCGACCTGATTGCTTCTATCTTAAAAGTACTAATCTATGACTTGCTAAACATCGTCTATCACATGCAACAGGTAGAAACCGGAGGGAAAAACAGAGCGGAGGTAATCTTTTCTGATTTTATCACATTGGTAGAGAAGAACTTTCGTAAAGAGCGCAGACTGGGATGGTATGCAGAACAGCTTTGCATAACACCAAAATATCTTTCTGAAACGGTAAAAGCTGCCAGTAAACGCACTCCGGGAAGCTGGATTGACTATTATGTGATGCGTGAAATTCGCGTATTATTGAAAAATAGCAAGAAAAGTATCAAGCAAATTGCCGAAACTCTTAACTTTCCGAACCAAAGTGCATTTGGAAAGTACTTCAAGGAACACTATGGTGAAAGCCCATCAGGATACAGAAAGAACTGAACCGTAGGACTTTCACCTTATCCTAAACGGCCGGAGCGAAGTCGGAATCCGGAGATGGCTCTGAGGAATGTAACATCTGTTCTGCAACTTCTTCAAGTTCTTGATACCATTCCATACCAAACCGCCTGATTAATGGTTCGCGCAAGAACTTGTATATAGGGAGTCCCAAAGCCTTTCCCTTCTCTACGGCAGCCTTGCAAACATCCCAGCGATGGTAATTTATACCTATCAAACCTGTGTCGAACTCTTTTAAGCGAATGGGATAAAGAGCACATGAGATGGGCTTTACAAACTTACTTCTCCCCATTCGGTATGAACGTTCCAACGCACACAGACAACAGCCGTTCTCATAGCATGTAAACACGCAATCCTTTCCACTCACGATGCTTGTCACCAAGTCGCCTTCACCATCAGTGTAAGCAACACCCTGCCTGTCGATAACCGATTGAGCAGAAGCCGACAAGTCGTCCCAAACACTATCAACCATATTCTCTATCGCGCCAATTTCCTCAAGAGAAACCGGTGCGCCGGCATCTCCCTCAACACAGCAGATGCCTTTGCAGACATCCAAATCGCAACAAAACATCTCCGTAATGATGTCGGGAGAAACAAGTACATTGCCTATCTGCAATATAGGCATCATGGACATTCTACTCATCGGCGTAACTTTATGTTGAAATCCGAGATAAATGATTTATTTTTTCGGCTGCAAAGTTACAACAATGAGATAAGAAACACGATTATTATCGTGTTTTTCTAAACAAAAAAAACATTACCAAACAATGGGTTCAATGCCCTTTGACATCAAATAATCATTGCAGCGGGAAAATTGATGCTGACCAAACCAGCCTCCTCTATTGGCAGATAATGGCGAAGGATGAACCGATTCCAAGATGAAATGTCGCGAAGCATCGATAAGATACTTCTTGGAACGAGCAAAACCACCCCACAGCATGAAGACAATGTTTTCCCGATGTTCGCTTAAAGCCTTGATAGCTGCGTCCGTAAAGTTAGCCCACCCCAACCGTTGATGACTATTCGCAAGATGAGCGCGAACCGTCAGAGTGGCATTGAGCAGCAAAATGCCTTGTTTTGCCCAGCGTGTCAAGTCGCCGGTCTTGACTACGGGCTTTCCCATATCTAATTCTATCTCCTTGTATATGTTAATGAGTGAGGGGGGTAACATCGTCCCTTCCGGAACGGAAAAGCTCAAACCCATCGCCTGACCGGGTTCATGATAAGGGTCTTGTCCGAGAATAACCACTTTCACGTCATCAAACGGACAAAGATTGAAAGCGTTAAAAATCAATTTTCCGGGAGGATAACAAGTTGTTTCCCTATATTCTCGGTGAATATTTTCGGTCAGTTGCAGGAAATAAGGCTTGCTAAATTCTTTTTGCAGTGCCTCTTTCCATGACTTTTCGATAGAAACCATTTTTGAATAAAATAACGCAGCCCCATCCATCAAACATGGAAGATAGGGCTGACCATCATACTAAACTTATTTATCTTCTATCAAACACTCACCGGTCATCTCCTCAGGCTGTTCCAATCCCATGATATGCAGGATGGAAGGAGCCACGTCTGCCAAGCGTCCCGGCTTAACTTTCGCGGAATTGTTATCCGTTACATAGATAAACGGAACCGGATTCAATGAGTGAGCCGTATTGGGTGAACCGTCGCCATTCAACGCATTGTCGGCATTTCCATGGTCGGCAATGATGATAGCTTCATAGTCGTTGGCTTTGGCTGCCTCAATAACCTCTCTCACACAGTTATCCACAGCGTGAACAGCTTTGGCTATGGCGTTTATTACACCTGTATGACCCACCATGTCGCCATTGGCAAAGTTCACAACGATAAAGTCATACTTACTCGTGTTGATTGCTTCCACCAATTTATCCTTTACTTCATACGCGCTCATTTCCGGTTTGAGGTCGTAGGTAGCCACTTTGGGTGAAGCCACGAGTATCCTATCCTCGCCCTCAAAAGGCTCTTCACGTCCACCATTGAAGAAGAATGTAACGTGTGCATACTTCTCTGTTTCAGCAGTGTGCAATTGTTTCTTGCCCAAAGAACTGAGATGCTCTGCCAAAGTGTTGGAAACATTTTCCTTCGGGAACAAGATGTGAACACCCGTGAAGCTCGCGTCGTATGGTGTCATGCAATAATATTGCAAATCCTTAATGGTCTTCATGCCTTCCCCGGGCATATCCTTTTGCGTAAGAACTGTTGTCAGTTCTTTGGCTCGGTCGTTGCGGAAATTGAAGAAGATAACCACATCTCCTTCCGCTATCGTTCCATTCACCGTGGAGTTATGAATCGGCAATATAAACTCATCGGTTACGTCGTTTGCATAACTTTCCTCTATGGCTTTCACCATATCCGCAGCTTGTTTTCCTTTTCCTTCAACAAGCAAGTCGTATGCCTCCTTGACTCTGTTCCACCGTTTATCCCTGTCCATGGCGTAGAAGCGACCGATAACAGATGCGATATGGGCATTATTGGCATTGCAGACTTTTTGTACGTCGGCAATGAAGCCCGCTCCACTCTTCGGGTCTGTATCGCGTCCATCCATAAAACAGTGAACAAACACATCCCTCAGGTCGTATTCTTTTCCTATTTCTATCAACTTACAAAGGTGCTCCAAGGAAGAATGGACACCGCCGTTGGACGTCAAACCCATCAAGTGGAGTTTCTTCCCGGTTTTCTTTGCATAGCTGTAGGCATTAACAATTTCAGGGTTCTTTAGGATTTCTCCACTTGTACATGCTTTGTTAATCTTCACGAGGTCCTGATAAACCACTCTTCCGGCACCGATATTAAGGTGTCCCACTTCCGAATTGCCCATCTGTCCGTCAGGTAAACCTACGTTTTCGCCTGAAGCCAACAAGTAAGAGTGGGAGGATATTGCGTTCAAGTAATCAAGATAAGGTGTCGGGGTGTTATAGATTACATCTCCTTTACCATGTTCTCCGATTCCCCATCCATCGAGAATCATCAGAAGTGCTTTTTTTGCCATAATTTATCTTTTTCTTATTGAATACCTATTTATCATTTGCAAAGATACGGAAAAAGAGCCAATCAACAAAGAAAAGGGGCGCATTAAGCCGGCAGGCAAGGCGAATTATTCCGTCAAATGAAACAAATTCCCACTTGATGATTATCGTTATTTCGTTTCAACTATTACAATGGGCTAAATCAGCACATAGAGCAGATAAATCCAATGTGCGACAAGTGCCGCTGCCAAACCACCGATAGTATGCGAGAGGATGGCTTTCGATGTCAGTTCGCGATACCCTATCGTGTCGAGCATGGCAGTATGGGTGCTGAGAAATCCACTCCAACACATGCCAATCCCCGTAAACACGGCAATGGCATTACCATCAATCCAGCCCTGTGCCACAAAATTGGGAACTAAACTCAATGCGGCACCCACGGCTCCAAGAGCGGTAATGGGGAAGGCGACCTGATGTGGGTCAGAGAATCCAAACAGTGGCTCAAGCAACCAATTGAGCTTGTTGGCCACCTCTGGCAAAATGGCAATTCCCTCATAGGCCTTTCCCGTGAAACTACCATCGGCACTCGGTCCGAAAGTAAGAATCATAACGAGCGTGGAGATTATCAGCACTCCGGGAATGATAGATACTCCTACTTCCACTCCTGACTTTCCGCCATCGAGTAGGGAATTCAGTGTACGCAAAAACACCGATTTTTCCTCTTCGTGTACAGGTCGTTCCACCTGTTTTTCAAAACATTCAGAGCTCAACGCATTCTCCGTGGCATACTGTGGATAAGACTTCAGCACAAAATATTGCATACATCGCGTGGAAACAATACATCCTATGCAGGCACCGCAAAAGCCGATGAACGGTTCCACGAAGTAGCCATGACCGAGCATAAACACGATAACGATAAGTCCCATTCCAAAAGCAGTTCCAAAATTGGTCAGGGAGATATATTGAAACTTCTTGAAATATCCACTAAAGTGCTTATCATGAGCAAGCGTAATAATGGCGGGATTGTCGGAAAGGAAGGTCAAAACTGCACCCAAAGAAGCTACGCCGGGCAAATGAAACAAAGGACGCATGAGCGGACGAAGCAACTTCTCTATCAAATCCACTACCCCAAACTCAACAAAGAGTTTGCCCAGCGCTCCCGTGAGCACACAGATGGCCATCAGATAAAAACATGTGTTGAGCAACAGGTCGTGAGCTGTGTGCATGATGGTGTTCAACATCGGGGCGACACCCATTTTCCATCCTATCCCACCGAACAAGAAAAGAATAATCAGCAAACACATCACGCCATTGGGCAGGGTTCGTTTTCTCACGGTAGAAGATTTTTTATCGTTTTGTTTTTCCATTTATGTATGGCTTATTAAGCTACAAATTGAAATCAGGCGATAAAATTAGTTGTTTTTCTCGATATACACAATAAATACCTAAGATTTTTAATCGAAACTATGATTTTCTTTGTGCTTTTGATATATTATCACAAAAAAAATCGTAAATTAGCAACTGATATTTTATAGATTGCTCATTTACAATTCAAAAACCATGAATAAAAAATCCACACTGAGAGTATTGGCTGCGACAACGCTACTTCTTGTCGCGGGTATGTGTCCGTCAATCGGTTTTGCCCAAACAAATTACGAGCTGTTCATCGCAGGAACGCAAATCACATCGGAGAATGTGGAAAACCTTACGGGCGAATGGCTAAAATCGGGAGAAGTGTCTTTTGACAATACCACAAACACGCTGACCCTGAAAGATGCCGTCATTGAGGCGAAAGAAGATGACAATGGAATAAAAAGCGGAATGAAGAATCTGACCATCCGGCTCGAAGGGAACAACTCCATAAAATCTGTCCATGGAATCGGTATCTATAACGATGCAAACGGAAACATGACGATTACCGGCGACTCCTTAAAAGTGGAAACGGAACAACAAAGCGCAATGTTTACGGGGTACGACAGCAAACTCACCATCACCAATTGCAGAATAGGTGCAAAGGGACTGTGGGGAATTACGGGGGTAACCGGCATGAAAAACGAGCAACTAATCATTAAAAACGCTGCCGTAAACGCCTATGGGAAGTACCTCACCATTGGCGAGCTTGCAAACGTTGAGTTGGACAATTCATTGCTTATCGCTCCAAAGAACGCTAAATGGAACAGTGAGTATCATTCGTTCTGCATACAAAACGAGCCAATAGGAAAGCGAACGATAGTGATTAAGCCCGACATCGACAATGGAATTGCACAACTCAACACCCCCGAACAAACAACCACAAAGGAGATATACGATTTATCCGGTAGAAAAATAAAGAAACTGAAGCGTGGAATTAATATCGTTAGAAGCAGCAATGGAAAAACCAACAAAACAATCCTACGCTGAAAACTTATACGTCCAACAACTCAGCCTCTTGGAAAGACGTTAAGTTTGTCAGCACAACGATGATGCGAACCCACAATCAGCAAGCCCAAGCCACTATAAGTGCAACGGTCTGAACAGTGCGTCCGCAAAAAAGACCCATCACTCGTTTCCAACCTGTGAATTGTATCTTCAGTGCAAGGACAAACATAACGACTGTTCCCATCACCGATACCTTAGAAGTGATGGACAAGTGGTTCATTTCATTGCGCTTTTTTGCCCGAGAAAGTAAACGAAACGAATGTAAAACCGACAGTAAAAACCATGCTTTTTCACAGCCTTCATAACCAACAACTATCTCTCTAATTTCCAGCCACTTACAAAGTCGTTTGCAAAAGCTAACCTTTTACAATGCAAAAGCTAACCTTTTACAAAGCGAAAGCTAACCTTTTACAATGCGAAAGCTAACCTTTTGCAAATCAATAGTCCATTGGGCAAAATCCTTACCCGATTTTACCCCAACCATTCTGAAAAAACAATGAAGGCTCCATAGGCATCAAAAAAAAGAGGTCGGCTGTCACCAGCCAACCTCTACATTCGAGAGAGAAAATACATGGATAAAAAATATTTTTACACATGCGTTTTCATCGTAGGTTCTCAAAGGTTTGTTCTAAATCTTATTCATGATGTCATCAGACCGCATATTCTTACTTCACGAATTTCTTTCCATTAACGATATAAACACCATGAGGAAGTTTCGTGATGTCTGTGCCCATAAAGACACCATTCAATGAATAAATGCGATTATTGTAAGATTGGCGACCTACATTCACATCATTAACTGCCTTAATTCCGTCATCTACTTTTTTGGCAATTTTCACTTCATCAAGGAAAAGATAAGATGAAGAAGACTTGAACTTAATCTTAAATTTCCCCGAAGCCTTTATCTTTGCTTTACACTCGTTGAACTGATTTGCAGCAATATTGAATGATGTTGGATTGACAGAAGCATTGCCCAAAATTTCTATCGAAAGCGTTGCATCCTGCGAACCAAAAGGACCACTGAAAAATGACAAATCATAATCGCCGGACAAATCTATTTCAGGACTTGTAACTTCGGATGCGAACAAGCCACACTGAGAGGCTCCACCAGTCTTGGTACTTGACCAACCTTCAACATCAGGATGGAAATGTGCCGTTGCACCCATCTGATTGATCAAGCCCATCCAAGCACCATCGTTACCACCCTTTCCGGAGCATTTGTTAAAAGACTCGTAGAATGCCACATTGTCGCCTACCGATCCGGACTCGTACAAACCAAAGGAGAAAGATACTGTCTGATCATCGTTCTGGGTGATGTTTTGTATCAATACATTCATTTTATGCGTACCATCGGAATTTGGATTGTAGAGATCCTGACCGGGATAATTAGTATTATTCGTTAAACTATTTGCAGAACCCTGAGGAAAAGCCATTGTCCGATAGTCAGATATACTGCCACCGGCCGGAATGGGTACCAAACGTTGGTGATCATTATTCTTGGTTCCTGAGTTGGTCCAATATGGACCTGTGGTATTGGGTTTGTTATTTGCCCAAATATAAGCATCAAAATCCATGTGCCAAATGAGTAGTCCACGCCCGGGCAGACCGGAATCCCATTTAATTGGTTGGCGGTTCTCCAATAAGAAGAACTCTAAATCGTGTGCCTTGTTTAACACCGCATAAGCTTCCCCTTTTTGGGACAAAGGCTTTAAGTTCTCTATCTTCTGCGTAGCAGACAACTCTATTGGTTCTAACCAACCGGCAGACATTTTTTCATAACTTGAATAACCGGCAGGGCAGAATCCGTTCTTATTATGATTTCCATTATCCATCAAATCCCAACCTCCTGCACCGGGATTTCTACCATTTTTGTCGTAATCTATATCATATAAGTCGGGAAAACCTAAACAATGAGAGAACTCATGACAAATTGTTCCTATACCTGCCAAGGTTGTTTCGGTCAACATCTCGTTGGAACAAGCATAGACAGCAACTTCTTTACCATCAAAATGCAAGGTCATGTCATTTGAACCTTGACGTTTAAGGGTACTTTTGTGAGGCCAAACCGTATCGGGATCTCCACCACTGGCTTCGCCACGACCTGCATAAATAACATAAACCTGTTCTACTTTGCCATCACCATCCCAATCATAATCAGCCCAATGCAACTTGTCTGGAAACAAATCATTTGCCTTTTGACAAGCTAACTGAATCATTAGAGCAGGGTTGGCATCACTTCCATCAACATTAGCACCGTAAGTAGCATAAGAACCTAAGGTAACCGGACCCACAACATCATATTCCAAGTTAAATTTACCGTCACTTTGATCATGGAAATAATCATGAACGCTACCATACGATCCACCATCGCTAAAACCAGGCTCGTTTGCCATGCGATTATAATACTCCTGAGGATTAGATAATGAGAATGATTTATCGGAGAACTGAGCCAATATAATCAAGCCTTTCTTTTTACCCTCAAATCTACCGGCTTTACGTGCAGACTTAAGAGAGCGGGTACGACGATAGGTGGCTTCATCGAAAGCAGATACTCTTGTACCTGCAAGAGACAAACTACGTCTTGCATTGGCAATCAGCAGATCCATGTCTGCCTTTTCAGCAATGTTGTTGGAATTCAAAACATATTTTGTTCCGTCTTCAGACTGCCAATAATGCATGTGCTCATCGCCTTTCAGCTCAACCTTTATGAGCTTTCCGTTCTGAAGTTTCACTGTACGCCAAAGCCCGGACCATGCGGGTTCGGCAAATGAAGATACAGAAAATAGCAGAGCGAACAATAAAGAAAATAAATATTTCATAAAAAACGTTAGTTAAGCAATGTTTATAATCTAAATTAGGGAGAACAAGCAAATGTTCTCCCTAAATCTTAGAAAGATAAAATTATTTCTTACCGACAACCCTTGTCAGAGACTCGAACTTATATAAAGCCCATGCACCGGGATCGTTAGCTGAAATTTCACCTCCGTAGAGATAAATCACTTGACTTCCATCCAATGTAATCGTATTGGGTAGTTTATTATCAGAAGTGAGCTTCCAGGTATCGGTGAAGTCATTCTGACATAAGAACACCCAAGAAAACTTGTTATTGAAATTAGAAACCTCTTTACCTTGAACAAGAGACAACGTTCCGGTTTTCTTACTCTTATCAAAGGTGTAAGCATATTTCCAAGTGAAGTTCAAATCAGCACCAAGATTTAAGAAAGCCGGAGCAGAAACTGTCAAGTACTTATTATATTCTGGATCAGATTCATCAGCTGGTCCGGAAATAGTAACTTCTCTTTCAAATGGTACATATTCACCTTTTGGTGTATTAGCTGACTGCTCCATTCCCTTGAGTATCCATTTACCAAAGAACTTCTCATAGAAGGAAGCATCATTGTCTCGAATAATTACGTGAAGGGTTTTGATGGAAAGCGTGCCACCCTGTATTGAGGTGATGGTCATGTCAAATTCACGATCATCATTGATAACTTCGTCATCCAACAATTCCAACTCAATATTTAGTTTTGCCTGTGCTGTTGTATCATTGGCAGCCAACATAGTCAGGGTCTTATCAACTATACGATAATGCTCGCCTTCTTTAGCCGGATTCTGTCCGGATTCAGCTGTTGCAATTTCCACAGAAACACGACCATTGATTCTTCCTGTAATTGCTATAGGCACTTTTACTGTACCCATATTCTCTTTTACAATCAGTTCGGACTTCTCAAAACCGACTGTAATATCAGATGTGTTAACTGATTCTTCGTCATCTGAGCAGGCTGCAAAACAGCCTACCAGAGCGACTAATAAAAATAATTTCAGATATTTCATATTTTATTACTCTATTTGGAATAAAAACTTTATTTAATAGCCAGGATTCTGCTGACTTCTTAACTGTGGATTAGCATCCAACTCTGCTTTCGGGATAGGCCATGTATAGCGATAATCATCAATTGCGTAAGTAACTGACTTCGTATTATTAACTACGACACCATCCAACTTAGAATTTTCCTCGTGTGAAGCATAACGCTTAAATCCTCTGTGCAAGCGTTTCAAATCGTAGAATCTAAAGCCCTCACCAAATAATTCTTTTGCACGCTCTTCATAAATATAATTGAGCAATGTTTCTCCAACACTTGATGTCAAGTCGTAATTTTTGATTCTTGAATAACGAATTGAATTCAAATAATGGTTGGCTTCTGCTTCGTTACCTGTTTTGGCGGCAGCTTCCGCTGCAATCAAGAATATTTCACCTAAACGGAAAGGCTTGGACATATTCACATAATTATTTTTTGTTGTTGTCCAAAGGTTCTTGTTACCCGGATACTTATTCAAGACAAATGCGGCGTATTTAGCACCTTCAATATCCAAATTCCATTGGTCGAAATAAGCTGCGAAGCGAACATCGCCTTCTCCATAACGAGCCAAAACCTCATAAGTAGGAATGTAATCCGCACTGGATTTATTATCACCACTGATATATGGAACAGCAGTTGATGAACCTAACTCATCTTTACTTCTGAATGGACGGAATATTATTTCCGTAGAGTTATCTTCAGTCCAAAGCGATTTCACATTATCCGGTTTGGTCAGCTTATATTTCTCAGAAGAAATAATCTCTTTAGATTTAGCTAAAGCCGTTGGATAATCGCCTTTGTAAAGAGCAACACGAGCCTGAAGAGCTGCTACTGCGTAGCTGGAGAGTTCTACTGCCATCGGTTTAACCTGATCGGCGTTCACCTGTTCATAGGCTTTAAGACCATCGTAAGCGATCTTCAAATCTTCTTCTATCAATTTATAGGTTTCATCCATTGAGCTACGAGCCGGATAAGATGCAACATCACCTGTAGGGTTAAACTTTGTCACAATAGGCAAACCTAACGCTTTGCTATTCTCTGCATAAGGCTGACAGAAGTGCTCTGCAAGGAAGAAATAGCAATATGCACGAAGGAAATGAGCCTCTGAATCATACTTTTTCAAAGTAACCTTATCAGCTTCTGTAAGTCCTTCAATTTTAGAAACATCTTCTACCTTTTGCATAATGTAGTTAGCATTTCCTATTTCTGAATAGGATGACGCGAAGAAGCCTTCAATATCTCGGTTTGAAGCCAAAATCTGTCCGGCAGAAACCTGTCCGTTTCTATTTCCATTGCTAATCAAGCCATGGAACTCATCCATCTGAAGATCCTGATAATAAATCCAGCCTCCACTTGTCAAACTTCTCAAAGCCGTGTAGATACCTAATCGCAATCGACCGATATCCTGCATACTCTGAATTGCGGTCTTTTCATTCAAAGCACCATAGGGCTCCTTGTCCATTGAGCAGGATGTAAACATACCTGCACAAAGGAGCATTATTGAAAATAATATTTTCTTCATTGTTATAATCTTCATTTTAATTTATTAGAAAGTAGCTTCTACACCCAATACAAACTGACGTGTATTCGGATAGTTAAATCTCACAAGGTTGATATCAGGTTCCGGATCATATCCAGAGAACTGAGTAATCGTAAAGAGGTTACGAGCTATACCAAAGATCTTAGCTGATTTCAAGATACGAGTTCCGTTTATCCACTTCTGTGGCAATACGTATTGGATTGTCAGATTCTTCAAACGAAGGAAGGAAGCGTTTTCCAACAGACGTGTATCAAATTCAGATCCGTAACCCGTTGCAGGGATATCGGTAATCTGTCCAGGTTTCGTCCATACGTTCAACATATCGGTAGATTGGTTCCAACGATTGGCAAAGCGTACATTCTTAATAAAGAAGTTATCGTTATTAATCATATACTTATCAGCCTGCCAAGCAAAATCTGCTGAAATTGAAAGGTTTTTGTATTGGAAAGAAGTTCCAAAACCTCCACTCCAAGGAGCATAACGCTGTTTTCCGGTGAATACGGCATCTTCAACTTCATTAAACTCTTTCGTTAAATTGCCGTTTGCGTCAAGCCACATCGGATGACCGTCAGCTGGATCTACGCCTGCATTTCTAACATAGAAGAACTCACCATAAGGCTTACCAACTTGAAGTTTTACACCTGTTCCATTGATTACATAAGAATCACGACCGGCAAAAAGTTCAGTAATCTCATTCTTATTGTAGTTCACATTAGCTTTGAATGTCCAAAGAATATCCTTAGTCTTCATGAGGTCAAGGGTGAAGTCAAAATCAAATCCGGTATTTTTCATTGAACCGATATTACCGGGTCCATCACCAAATCCTGTTGTATAAGAATAAGGAATGCTCATCAGCATGTCGGAAGTCTTCTTATGATAGACATCGAAGCCCAAAGAAAGGCGATTGAATACTCTTGCAGAGAAGCCACCATTAAGTTCGGCAACTTTTTCCCATGTCAGAGCATAGTTGCTTGGAGTTGAAATACCTAAAGAGGACTGACCGTTATACAATGCTCCTGTTCCCAAAAGACCGAAGTAATCGTAACTTCCGGCACCGGAAGCATTACCCGTAGTACCATAACTGATACGGAGTTCCAATGCGTCAAGCCAGCTTACTTTATTCAAGAAACTTTCTTTCTTGGCATTCCACATTGCACCTAAAGAATAGAAATGTCCCCAGCGTGTATCGGGAGCGAAGCGAGAGCTACCATCAGCACGGTAAGAGAAGTTAAGATAATATTTCTCTGCATAATTGTAATCAAGAGTTCCAAACAAAGAGTTGAAAACTTCCTCAGCACGAGAATCTCTAAGATTACTTGGTTTAACACTCGTTGCATCGGTGAGGCGGAGCTGACGTGCGTCTGTTTGACCTTTCGTGAAAACTCCAAAGCCTTTGCTCTTTGACAAGATAGTTTCTTCACCAAGCAAAACAGTAAGTCCGTGCAAGCCGAAGTTGTGTTTGTATTCTGCCGTATGAGACAAAGTAAATGAATAGTAACGAGAGAAGCTTTCCTGTGAAGAACCTTCCTGCTTATCGACCGGACTTCCCATCGGTGTTGTGAAAGCATCGTAAGGTTGCCATTGGTTAGACAATGTATAGTCGTAAGCATCCAAAGCCTGTTGTGCACGCAAGGTTAAGCCCTTAATAGGAGTGAGTTGTTCGTAGATATTGAAGTTAGCAGTTACACGCATACGCTTAGTGCTACGATATCTGTTTACGAAGTCGGGAGTCCAGTTGTCGCCATATTTCAAGACATCAGCAGGTCCGTCCCATACCAATTTGCCATCGGTGTCGAAATGATAATAGTTTGGCACGTCAAAAGGAAATGCCTGACGTGAGAACACCATTGGGTTCGTACCATAAATACCATCTGAACCGGCTTCTGCGTTAGACTCCCAATGGTTAATACCAAAGTTTGACTGGAAGCCTACCTTGAACCAATCATTCAATCGAGCATCAATGTTTGCTCTTAATGACTCACGGCGCATGCCTGATTGAGCTACAATACCATCTTGACTATGATGATTGAATGACAAGTAATAAGAGAAAGTCTTACCACCACCGGTCATTGTAGCATCCAAAGTATATGTAGGTGCGCTGTTGTTAAAAATTTGGTCGCGCCAATTGGTGTTGAATCCATATTTATTAACCAAGTTCTTAATTTCATCAGAAACCGGCTGTCCTATCTTGTCGCGGAACTCAACGTATTGCTGAGAATTCATCATCTCAATTTTATCAGCAATCGGGCTTGAAATACCGTATTGTGCGCGAAGCGTCAAGTTAGCTTTTTCGTCATACTTTCCTCTGCGGCTGGTAATCACGATAACGCCATTGGCAGCACGCGAACCGTAAATAGCAGTTGAAGAAGCATCTTTCAAGACTGTGATATTTGCAATATCCGAAGGGTTCAATGTATTGAACATTGACGAAGAAATAGGTGCACCGTCAAGAATGAACAACGGAGTGTTACTTGAATTGATTGAATTCACACCACGAAGACGAATCGTTGCAGATGCAGAAGGTTCTCCGGTAGCCGACAAGACAGAAAGTCCTGAAACTTGTCCGGACAAAGCATCGGTAAAGTTAGGTGTAACGGATTTTTGAAGTTTTTCATTACTTACCGTTGCTACTGCACCAACGACTGAACCCAACTTCTTGGCAGAACCATAACCCGTAACCACTACTTCTTCAAGTGCCGAATGATCCGGCTCAAGAACAATTTTCATGTTTGCGGAAGCATTCAGCGTTTTAGGTTTCATACCGATGTAAGACACGGTAATCTTAGAGCCTGCAGGAGCTGACAAGGTGAACTTACCATCCATGTCGGTCGCTGTTCCGTTTTTCGTTCCTTCCACCATAACAGATGCACCGATTATAGGCAATCCGTCTTCCGAAGAAACCACGGTACCGCTAATCTGTGTTTGAGCCATTGCCATTCCTAAGCTCAGGAATAGGCAGGCGAGAAACATTGTTAGTCTTTTTTCCATAAAATCTCTCTCTTTTTTAATTAATGTTAGTTGTTATAATTTTCCACAGTCATACGAGCCCCAAAGGTATTGCCCGGATTATCTCATAGTTTGGTAAAAAGAATGAAAGTGCATTTCATCTTTTAACATACGTGCAAAGATAATACATCAATTTTAACGAAACAAATAAATTTAAGGAAACAAGGTGTCTTTTTACATACATTAACAAATAGAACTTGTTTATGGTTTTGAAGCGCTATTTTAATGGTTATGAAATTCCATTAGCACACTGTCAGCTTTCGAAGACTATTTTTTCGTTCCGGGTGTTGAGGTTGCCGAACCTATTTCACCTTATTATATAAGTAGGTTTTATCCCAAATCGGTCGTCTAAATATTTTTTAGCTCTCACGCAAGGTTTCCACAAAATCATTTAGGACACCATTGGGAAACGCTAATGATTTGCTCACTTCCATACAACATCGAAAATTCCTAATGACCGATTTGGACTAAATTGTATTTTTCTGATGTCTGATTGGAGGTAAATCATAAAAAACGGGAAGAAAAGCGTATAAACTTTTCTTCCCATTTTCTTTATTGTTTTTTACAAAGAACAGGATTCTCGTTGAGAAATCCCATGTTCTTTATGGTATTCGTGTTATTTTGCCGGAGTCATTACGACCTCAGATTGGTTTCCGGTAGCCAGCAAGTCTTTCAGGAATGCAGCGATCTTCTCTGTGGTAAGAGATTGAACGGCTGTCTTATAACCTGTTTGCAAGTCAATCCCTGTCCATACGTATTCACCAATGACGTTGAGCCAGTGCCCATTGCTCTTGGCATCGATGTCAGCCTGCTTGAGCATGAAGTCCTTCACCTTCTGCAGTTTGTCGGCATCCACTTTTACGGAGTTCTCCTGAATACCTTCGTTGAGGAGTTTCACAGCAAGATCTGCCTTGTTCGGATCCATCGGACAGTAAGCCTGAATGAGTGCCATGGCCTTATCGCCGCGACGAGTTACGCCGCCACTTGCGCCTACAGAATAGGCTGCCCCCTCATCCTCACGGATGTTTTTCAAGTAAACCATGGAAAGAACCTGCGCGGCAGCATCCACAATCACGTTGTTTTCCACATTGTAAGGCATGGGTTGATGCCACAGTTCGAAAGCGATTGCCTTTGGTACTTCAGATTTGCGGGTGAACTTGTTGGTGTTTTTACCATCTGCAAAGCTGGGCACATCAGTCCAATTCTCAGCCTTTCCCTTTGGCAGACAGCCGATGTATTTCATGATTAGCGGACGAAGTGTTGCTTCATCGAAATTCCCCACGAAAGTATAGACAAATTGTCCCGGATTGGCGAAACGCTCTTTCCAGATTTGCAGGATACGGTCGTAGTTCACACCTTTTAGTGTCTTCACCGACAAGGGTGCGTAACGAGGATTATGTCCATAGATGGTCAGGGTGAGCGAGTCGGAGAATACGCTTTCCGGAGAAAGATCTTTGTTCTTCAGAGCCTGCTCATACTGAGTCATCATGGCATTGTAAGACTCTTGGTCTTTGGCAACATTAGTAAAGTTGAGGTAAACCAATTGCAGCATGGTTTCAATATCCTTTGGTACGGCGTGACCGCTGACCGTCTGATAATAAGAACCGAGGCTGAGCTGTGCACTTACCTGCTTTCCATAGAGTGCTTTCTCCAATTCCTGATTAGAGAAGTTGCCCAATCCGCTACTTGCAATTACCGAGTTGAAGAGTTGCAAGTTGTCATAATCGGCTTTCCCATAAGAACCGGATCCGCCTTTGGCAGCAGCCTCAAAGCGAATTTCGTTCTCCTTGTAATCGGTCTTTTTCAAGATGACGCGCGCACCGTTGCTCAAGGTAAGTTCTTTGTAACCAAGTGCCTTGTTCTCCGTTTCTTTAACAATCTTTCCTGCCTTTGGAAGTTTCTTTTCGTCCACGAGTGGCTCGTTCTTTGTATTGTCAACGTAAGCCTCTATCTTTTCTCCGCGCACGGCTTTAATGGTCTGTGCCATTTTGTCCTCGGTAGGATAAACCTTGCCCTCTTTCTCCTGTGCGTAGATGTAAGCCACGAAGTTACTGTCTGTGTTTGTGATCAATTCCTTGACGTATTCGTTTACAACTTGCACATTGAGCGCCGGAATTTCGATGAGTTGTTTCATGATTTGATATTCATCTTCCTTGCTTGGGATTGGCTCATTCTCAAGGAAGTGGTCGCGAAGCTCATCACCATATTGATTATTCTTAATCTTGTTTCGGTTCTGATATTGCGACTCCAACTGTGACAGATACTCTGCCTTCATGCGGTCGAACTCGCCCGGAGCAAAGCCATATTGGCGTACGCGTTGTGCCTCGCGATAGAGTGCCGCGAGAGTTTCCAAATCCTTTCCTTCCTTTGCGGTGGCTCCGAGTTGGAATGCGTCCTTGGTGCTGGACAGGATGTAATTGGCATCATAGCTGTATGCACCGAGAAATGGGCAGTCGGGCTTTTTCGACATTTCGCTCAAACGCTGGTTGAGCATCATGGAAATCATTTCCTTCAGATAGCTGTCCACATAGTATGCCTGACTGTTCTTCATCTCTTTCGGGAATACATCGTGTTTCATGGCAATGCCAACAGTCGAGCGTTGCATTTCCTTGTCTTTGTCGAACACGTAGATGGGTTGTGCGTTATCGGGCACTTCCACCTTTTCCACTTGTGGTGCGTTATCGGGAACGGTTACATTTGCCCAAAGCTTTTTGATGACAGCTTCCGTGTGATCGACATCTACGTCGCCCACAACGATGATGCACTGATTGTCCGGACGATACCATTTGTGATAATAGTCGCGCAAAGCCTGATACTTGAAGTTGTCCACTACGCTCATCAATCCGATGGGAAGACGCTTTCCATATTTGGCATTGGGATAGAGTTTCGGGAGGCTGCGTTCATAGATGCGCATGATCGGACTTTGTCCCATTTGCCACTCCTGATGAATCACGCCACGCTCCTTGTCAATCTCCTTGTCGGCGAGTGTCAGTCCGTTCGACCAGTCCTTCATGATGAGCAGACAAGAGTCGAGTGCGCTCTGACGCTGTGTGGGAACGTTACAAACGCGGTAAACGGTTTCTTCAATTGAAGTATATGCATTCAGATCGCTACCGAATTCAACACCAAGCGAACGAGTAAATTCCAATAGCGCGGAGTCGGGGAAATTCTCCGAACCGTTAAACGCCATGTGTTCAAGGAAGTGAGCCAAACCGCGCTGGTTTTCTTCTTCCTGAATGGAACCTACTCGCTGTGCGATGTAGAAGTTTGCCACTTTCTCCGGCCACTTATTCTGCAGAATGTAATAAGTCAGCCCGTTACTTAGTTTACCTTGCCTTACGTTTTTGTTCACAGGAATGGTTCCCATCATTTGGGCGGAAGCCATACCGGTAACAAAAAGAAAAGCAACTAAAAGCAAATGTTTAAGTTTCATTTTCTTACAGGTTAAAAAATATAATGTTTACTCATTTGGGACAAAGGTACATAATTTCCTCAAAGTTATTTACTTTTTTATGAAGTTTTTTCTATCTTTTATACGATTATCATGCTTTTTTCATAATCCCTTTCTAAAAGAATCCACAGGAATGATGAAACTTATAGTAGTTTATCATGGAACATGATGTTTCTGGGGTGATGCTCCAAGATTTCTTGTCGTAAAGCTGATGTGTCAATGTGTGTATAGATTTCGGTCGTTCCGATGCTTTCGTGTCCGAGCATCGCTTGTATGGCGCGTAGGTTGGCACCCCCCTCAAGCAAGGCGGTGGCAAAGGAGTGTCGAAGCGTATGGGGCGAGATGGTCTTGGCAATGCCTGCGTCTTTTGCATATTGCTTTATCATGATGAGTATCATTGTGCGAGTGAGGTGCGCACCACGCCGATTGAGAAACACGTAGTCTTCTTCTCCGGGCTTTATCTTCATTGCATCCCTATCCACAAACCATTTCTCGAGTTCTTCCAATGCTCGTTCCGATATTGGGACAAGGCGTTCTTTGGCACCTTTCCCCAATACGCGGATAAACTTTTCTTCCTTATATAAATTGGAGAGCCGCAGGTGGGTCAGCTCTGAGACACGTAAACCACACGAGAAAAGCACTTCGATGATGGCTTTATTGCGCTGCCCTTCCCATTTTTCCAAGTCGATGGCAGCTTCCAGCTTATCGACTTCCGCCGTTGAGAGTACCTCCGGAAGATGCCGTGATTGTTTTGGGGAGTCAAGTAGTTCTGTTGGATCGTTCTCAATATATCCGTCAAGCACGAGATAACGATAGAACCGGCGCACCCCGCAGAGGATTCTCGCCAACGACCTTGAGCCGATGCCGAGTTCCCAGACGGCTCCTGCAAAGAGTTCGATGTCTTCCAAACGAGCTTCCAACGGGCTGATGCCTTCTCCATTCAAATAATCGAGAAGTTTATCCACGTCGTGCAGATAGGCATCCTGCGTGTTTTCGGAATAGCCTCGTTCCAACTTCAAATAGCGTTGGAACTTGCGTCGAAGATATGAAGATGAATTTTTGTCGGTTTCCATTTTATGTTGTATTTTTGCAAAGTTAAGAAAAAACAATGTAATGATGAAGCTAATTATTATTAATGGTCCTAATCTTAACCTCTTGGGCACACGCGAACCGAAGATTTACGGCAAGGAAACGATGGAGGACTGCCTGATGAGGCTGCGCCGGAAATACCTCGACACGGAACTTGATTACTTCCAAAGCAACATCGAGGGCGAACTCATCGATAAGTTGCAGCAGGTGGGTTTCTCGTTCGATGGTATCATTCTCAATGCCGGCGCATACACCCATACAAGCATTGCTCTGCATGATTGCATTCGTGCCATCACCACTCCCGTGGTGGAGGTGCACATTAGCAACGTGAACGACAGGGAAGACTATCGTCGCCGCTCCATGATTGCGCCTGCCTGCGCCGGAACGATACAGGGTTTTGGCATAGACAGCTATCGTTTGGCGTTGGAGGCTCTTTTGGAATTGCGCAAGGCGGAAGACGAAAAATAATCCGGACGGTGTGAAGTCATGAATATCGAGTTAGAAAATTACATCCATTCGCACATCGATTCCGAAGGTGATTATCTCTATCGACTTTATCGTGCCACCAATCTTCATACCATTCATGGCAGGATGATTAGCGGCCACACACAAGGCAGGTTGCTGAAAATGTTCGTTGAGATGGCACAACCCAAGAATGTGTTGGAAGTGGGTACGTTCAGTGGTTACTCCGCGCTTTGCATGGCCGAGGGATTGGGAGAGGACGGAAAGCTATATACCTTCGAAATCAACGATGAAATGGAGGATTTTACGCGTCCGTGGATTGAGGGTTCGGCAGTTGCCGACAAGATAGACTTCCGCATAGGCGATGCAAATATTGAGGCTCCGAAACTCGGTATCGTGTTCGATATGGCTTTCCTCGATGGCGATAAGCGAACCTATGTGGAGACCTATGAAACGGTGCTTTCCATTCTGCGTCCCGGAGGGTTTATCCTTGCCGACAACACGCTGTGGGATGGACACATTGTCGATTCCGCCTACGACCGCGACCACCAAACAAGAGGAATCCGAAAATTCAACGATTTCATCGCCAACGATGACCGGGTGGAGAAAGTTATCCTGCCCATTCGCGACGGTTTGACCATCATTCGTAAAAAATAAGTTTTCGTATCTCGCAAAGAATATCTATCTTTGCAACTGTAACAGCGTTCCCGAAAAGAAAATCACGCTTAGCAAAGCCATCTTCAGGAAACCCATAAAGAAAATAAATATCATGCAGGAAACAAGACAAAACCGTATAGCACGATTGCTACAAAAAGAACTGGCAAGCATTTTTCAAAGTCAGACGCGCGATATGCACGGAGTATTGGTGAGCGTAACGCGCGCGAAAGTAAGTCCCGACCTCAGTGTCTGCACTGCCTATCTGAGTATTTTTCCATCGGAGCGCGCAGAAGAACTGCTAAAAAACATCAATGCCAACGAGAAAACCATTCGGTATGACCTTGGGCAACGCGTGCGCAACCAACTGCGTATCATCCCGGAACTTCGTTTCTTCATTGATGACTCCTTGGATTACATCGAGCGAATTGATGAGCTTCTGAAGAAATAAACCCGACGGAACGACAGGCTAAAATCTGCATTTCAATGAATTTTCCTTTTTACATTGCTCGGCGTTATCTGTTCTCCAAGAAGAGTACGCACGCCATTAACGTCATCAGCTTGATATCGGTCATTGGCGTGGCAGTGGCAACAACCGCCCTCGTGGTGGTGATGAGTGGATTCAATGGGTTCTCCGACCTCGTGGCTTCGTTTTTTACCAATTTCGATCCACAACTGAAGGTGGAAGCCGCGAAAGGGAAAACCATTCCTGCCGATGACCCCACACTTGCCAAAATCAAGGCATTGCCAAGTGTCAAGGTGGCTACGGAATGTATAACGGAACAAGCCCTTGCTGCCTATCACGGCAAACAAACAACCGTGATGGTGAAAGGAGTGGAAGATAACTTCGATTCGCTCACACACATCAGCGATATCCTCGTTGGCGATGGCGATTTTCGTCTTCACGTTGCCAACTTGGAATATGGAATCATTGGAATCGGTGTGGCAGAGACGCTCAACACAACGGTGGCTTGGGACGACTATTTGCATATCTACGCGCCGCAGCGAAAGGGACAATACGATATGGCAAATCCGGTCAATGCCTTTGTTACCGACTCAATTTTGTCGCCGGGAGTCGTGTTTCAAGTGAAACAAAACAAATATGACCGAAATTACATCATAACTTCCATTGACTTCGCTCGCCGCCTATTTGGCAGACAGGGAGAAATCACCTCTTTGGAACTGAGAATGGGAGCCGGGGTTGATATTGACGCGACGAAAAAGAAGATAGAGCAACTGGCAGGCGACAAGTTCGTGGTGAAAGATCGCTACGAACAACAAGCTGACACGTTCAACATCATGCGCATAGAGAAACTGTTTGCTTACATCTTCCTCTCTTTTATATTAATGGTGGCTTGCTTCAATATCATCGGGTCGCTCTCAATGTTGATGATAGACAAGAAACAAGACATTCAGACCTTGCGCAATTTAGGTGCGACCGACAAACAAATCAATCGTGTTTTTCTTTTTGAGGGAAGAATGATATCCGTGGCAGGTGCGGTCATCGGCATCGGCATCGGGCTCTTCCTTTGCTGGTTGCAACAAACTTATGGCATCGTACATTTGGGCAGTCAGGCAGGTAACTTCGTGGTGAGTGCCTATCCCATCAGTGTTCATCCTTGGGACATCGTGGCAATTTTCTTCACCGTGATTGTCGTCGGGTGGCTCGCTGTCTGGTATCCGGTAAGGTATATGAGCAGAAAGCTTACGAAATGACCGGTCGCTCCTTCGCTACTTCCAAATGGACAAAAGAAACACCATGTGGCGAAAAAACACGAAATATTTTTACAAGTACAGGTAAAATCCATGTTTTCGCAACTCGTTAATTTTCAGCAAAATACAATTTAGCTTTCAAAAGCTTAGCTTTTGGCGTGCAAAAGCTAAGCTTTTACCATGCAATACCTCATCTTTTGCAATGCAATCGTTGAGCTTTTGCGATTGAATGGAGATTTTTCTTTACAACAATTCCCATAACTCCTTCTCTTTTCGGAAAGCGTAGATACGATAAAAGCAGGTGGAATATATTACGAAAAATTCGTAATAACGTGATAAATAATAGGAAAACGTGTAGAATTAACATATTTTAATTTGTAAAATTTGCAACCTCTACGAACTTTTCGTAGATTTGCCGAAAATCAATAAATGATTATTGAAAATGGAAGAATTGACAAAACAAGAAGAAGAAGTGATGTTGCACGTTTGGAAGTTCAAGAGCTGCACCATTAAACAGGTGCGGGAAGTAATGCCGGAGCCCAAACCGCCTTACACCACCTTGGCTTCTGTCATCAACAAACTGAAGCGCAAACAATTCCTCTCGGCGAAACAGGAAGGCATTACGTATGTTTACGCCCCGAAAGTAAAAAAGAGCGAATACAAGAAGGCGTATATGTCGAAATTTGTTGACGATTATTTCAAAAACTCTTTCCGAGAAATGGTGTCTTTTTTCGCAAAGGAACAAAAAATCAGTCCGAAGGAATTAAAAGACATAATTAAGGAGATAGAAAAAGGAAAAAAATAAATATTAATAAAAAATGACAGCCGTATGATTTATCTTGTAAAAATCAACATCGCCATCATCGTCCTCTTCGGCTTCTACAAGCTGATTTTCTCGAACGATACGTTCTTTGCTTGGAGACGGGCAACACTGTTTGGCATCTATCTGACGGCAATACTGATACCGGGACTGGACTTCTCCCATTGGGTAAGTTCCAATACCGACATGACTTTCATGGCAGACGCCTATGCCGAAAATGTTTTGCCGGAGGTTTCTGTTTCCCCGAGAGCTTCCGACGGATGGAACGTTCTCACTTGGCTCGCGTGGACATACGGCGCAGTTGTGGCATTGCTCATGCTTAGGTTTGTTCGTCAGTTGCTATCCATTGCCAAACTGAAGAAAGATTGTGCAACATTCGAGCTGAACGGCATTCGCATTCACAAACTGACCAAAGATGAAGGACCTTTCTCGTTTTTCAATTTGATATTCGTAAATCCGGAAAAACACAAACCGAATGAACTCGAAGAGATACTCATGCACGAACAAACACACTGCCGGCAATGGCACTCCGCAGACATTCTCTTCACCGAACTTTTTGCCATCGCCTTTTGGATTAACCCATTCGCATGGCTGCTCAAACGCGAGGTGCGAATCAACCTTGAGTTTATCGCCGACAATCGAACACTGGCAACAGGCTTCGACAGTAAGCAATACCAGTATCACTTGCTCGGCCTCACATACAAAAAGAACGTAGCTACAATTTCAAATAACTTTAATGTTTCACCTCTTAAAAAGCGTATAAAAATGATGAACAAAAAAAGAACAAAGGGAATCGGGAAAGCGCGATATGCACTTTTCGTTCCATTGATAGCAGCTCTCTTGCTTGTCAGCAACATCGAGACTGTGGCAAGAGAAATGACGAGAACAGTAAATAACATTCCGGAACTTTCCGATTTAACACAAAAAGTGTCCAACGTATTCAAAAAGGTTCAAACGGAAATAAACACCACAAACGCCACGAAGACTGTGGCACCCCTGCCAACCGATAACACAACGGAAGCAATGAAAAAAGCTGATGAAGAGGCTCCCGGAAAGCCGAAAAAGGCGTTTTACTGTCCAGAAGTGATGCCCACGTTCCCTGGGAATATCAACGTATGGATTATGAAGAACATGACATATCCTGAACAAGCTGTCAAGCAAAAACAACAGGGACGCGTTATCGTGAAATTCATCGTTAGCGAAACAGGAGAAATCAACAACCCTGAGATAATACGTGGGGTATCTCCCTTGCTCGATGCAGAGGCCTTGCGTGTGGTAAAAGCCATGCCTAAATGGAACCCGGGCAAACAAAACGGGAAGGCTGTCAGGACATATTACGCTGTGCCCATAACGTTTAGGCTGGAGGGTGGCGAGCAGGCAAAAGAGAACACTGCCATGCCGGCAAAGAAAAATATTCTTTACGTCATTGATGGGAAAGAATATGCTCCCGGAGAATACGACATCAACAAACTTGATCCGAATCAAATCGAGAGCGTGACCGTGCTGAAAGGACAACAAGCTGTGGACAAGTATGGTGATCGTGCCAAGGATGGGGCACTTGTCTTGCAACTAAAGAAATAAATCCTCTCATGGTGGGCAGTATCAAGACCAACATTATGAAAGGTGCTTGATACTGCTTCTTGGTTTTTCATATTTCAAAGCATCTCAGAATGAACATCAAGACGCTTCGTGAGTCATAAATTGTTTAATCGCTTTGGAACCAGTGCAAACATTGGTTTGTGGTTAGGATAAAACATAAAACACTGGCATTAGACAAAGAAGCACAGCGAGTTGTTGTCTCTATGCCTAAATGGATTTGTCGCAATTAAAAGCAATTGACACAGCTCTTGCTACAAGTGGACGGTCCAACTATTCAGATATTACGTATGAAAAAGTTATCACTCATCCTTTTAATAAGCATGGCAATGAATGTCTATGCTCAAAACCGGCAGCAGCTTGTAGCGCTCGGCGACAGTTGTATGCGTGAATACGACTTCTTTCACGCCATCCAACACTATCAGCAGGCACAGCAAATACGGACAGAGAACAAAGTCAGGCTGAAGCTGGCCGAATGCTTCTATCAGCGAAACGATTATCATGGATGCTCCGATGTGCTGGACAAGGTGCCGTCAGACAGCCTTAACCACAATGCCCTCCGGCAACTCTATTATTCCAATAGTGCGATGAAGAACACGTCGGAACAACTTTATTGGGGCACGTATATCAAAATAAGGTATCCGATGGACAGCAAGATTATCGCCGACGTCATGGGACTTCTCGTCAGCGACAGTTACGACAAGCCTGAGGTAGCCGTTAGTTACGGGCAAGATTACTGTCTGATAGATTCCACTAACATAGAGGTGAACCGCGCTTTGGGCGAAGCCTACTTCCTGAACAAGGACTATGAGAGATGTGTTGCCACCTACCGAAGGCTCTTTGCTGAGAAAGACACCACCTATAACTCACTTTATTATATGGGAGGAGCATTCGAATACTTGAATCAGCTCGACTCTGCGGCCTTCTATTTCACACGAGCCGTGGAGCGGGCGCCCAAGATGGCGGTGGGAAACTATAGGTTGGGAGTGGTCGAGAACCAACTGGGGCATTACGAGAATGCGCTGAAATATCTTCACAACGCAGCCACGCTCTACGAACCCAGCAAGTTCATCATGTTTATCATCTATAAAAACATGGGCGACGCTAAGTTCAATCTGAAAGATATCAAAGGCGCCGACTTGTATTGGGGGTACGCTCTGGCCTACAGAGACGACCCGGAGCTTGCCAAAAGACGGCAAGCACTGAAATAAAGGCAACGTATCGATAACAAAACATCAAGTGCGCCATCATGCAGAAGCCTCATCTGGGAGAACGGAGAATGGCAAAACAGACAAAAAATCATCTCAACCTGTTGCGGCATTCCTCCAGTATCGTCAGCAAATCATCCATCTTTGTGGCGCGCAGCATGGAGATTCTTGTCTGTTTGAAGTCGGGAATCCCCTTGAAAATGGGCGATGCAGCGAGATGCCTACGGGTGTGTAGGATGCCACGGTACTCGTCAATGCGCTCGACATTGATACGGAGCATCTCTTCAAGCACGTCGATTTTGTCATCAACCGACAACGAATTGCCTTGCGATGGCTGGCTGAAAATCCACGGACAGCCAAAGGTTGCCCTTCCAATCATCACCGCATCCACGCCATAGCGGTCGAAACGCTCGCTGGCCTCTTCCCTGCTCGCAACATCGCCATTGCCAATGATTGGGATATGTATGCGAGGATTTTGCTTAACGGCACCTATCAGCGTCCAGTCGGCTTCCCCTGTGTACATCTGCGCCCGCGTCCGGCCATGGATTGTCAGGGCCTTTATGCCGCAGTCTTGCAGCTGTTCCGCCAATTCGATGATGATGAGATTGTTGGCATCCCAGCCTAAGCGGGTCTTTACGGTAACCGGTGTTTTCACAGCCTTAACGACCTCTCGCGTTATCTCAAGCAACAGGGGAATGTTCCTCAGCATTCCCGATCCGGCTCCTTTGTTCGCGACTTTCTTCACTGGGCAACCGAAATTTATATCTATCACGTCGGGGTGCACTTGCTCAACAATCTTGGCAGCTTCGACCATCGATTCCACGTCTTTCCCATATATCTGTATGCCGACAGGGCGCTCTTCGTCGTCAATCACAATCTTGTTCAATGTTGATTTGATGCTGCGAATAACGGCGTCAGCCGACACGAATTCCGTATAGACCATTGCCGCGCCAAACCGTTTGCACATCTTGCGGAATCCGATATCCGTCACATCTTCCATCGGAGCAAGGAATAACGGCCGTTCTCCCAAATCTATTGTTCCTATTTTCATGACTGCAAAGGTATGTACTTTTTCCCGGATAACAACATGGAAGACAGCTCTTGTCTGAAAAATATTTTTGAGTGGCAACTTTGTTCTCCATCTCCTCCAAACAGTTCTCCACGAGACTCCCCATTATTCGCCCACGCAGCAATTCAAAAGACCGGCATATTCTCTTTGTTTGGCGGGGGTATTGAAAAAGCGAAAATCCCTTTCGATGAGATGGAAAGGATTTTCGCTTTTTCAACGGATACGGAGGAGCTGCTGTCGGGTCATTCCTTTTTAATGCGATGGTTCATTTCCTCTAACCGGCTCGCTATATATTTCCGGAAGGAATCTCCCTCAAGAATTTCTATGTCGTTGAAAAGTCCGAGCACGAAGCGTCCCAATCCACGTGGGTTGCAGATGGGAATGTTGAGCAGCCAGTGGGTCTCATCAGCCGGTGTCAGATATTTCGCTCCTTGGGGATATTCTTCAAGAAAAAGATTGTGGGAGAGTTGCCCCAAGAGCAGTTTTACCTGAGAGATTGTCTCTCCGGCGAACATGAAGATATCGGTGAAGACCTGCCGGTGCTTATCTTCCGATATCCATGGAGTTTGCAACACCTCAATTTGTCCAATGCGATTGATGCGAAACGTTTTGTTGGTACCCGATCGCAGTTCATGGCAACGCACATCGTCATTGTTGTTCATCAACAGGAAAGGTTCCACGATTCGGTCGGAAACGGTGTGGCTGTGCGGACTGGAATAGTCGATGAGACGCACCATGTGTTTGGTGTCGATGGCACGTCGCAGTTCGCTTACCATATTATTAATGTGGCGACGGACGGGTGTGTTCATATATACCGAGAAATTATAAGCCCTGTCTATCTTGTTCCGGAGCTGATTAATCGTTTCGCTCGTGCCTCCTGCCATTTGCAGGAGGTTGTATATGGCGAGCATCTCCTTATCGGAGAATTGGATATTGGTTTGCAGCCGGGCGAAAAATGGTGAGCGGGGGTCGATGTGGTAGCACTGTCGCTGCTTGAAAAGTATCATTCCGGCTTGTTTCAGAAAATCGAGCAGATAATAGATGTTCCTGCGTGAAAGTTCAAGTTTCTCGCACAATTGGGCAACGGTGTAACCTTGTGGTTCGGATAACAACAAGATTAGTTCAAGTTGGGTACGGAGTTTGTCGAAACGCATAAGATATTGAAGATAAGAAGTGAGGAAACAAGGGCGAAACAGCAACTTAGAAATCGAAAGAAAGTTCCTCCTGAGGAAGCAACGTAAAGGAACGACGATGATAAGGTGTGATGCCATGTGTCCGAATGGCGGCACGATGTCTTTGGGTGGGATAGCCCTTGTTGGAGTTCCAGTCGTACATGGGATATTCCCGACTTAACTCTTTCATGTAATCGTCGCGAAACGTTTTCGCAAGAATTGAGGCGGCGGCTATGGAGAGATATTTCCCATCTCCTTTTACGATGGTGGTAGCAGGCAAATCGCGATAAGGCTTGAAACGATTGCCATCGACAATGACCGCTTCGGGACGAACAACAAGCGCATCGAGTGCGCGGTGCATCGCCAATATGCTGGCATTGAGAATGTTTATCTTGTCGATTTCCGCGGGAGTTACCACGCCTATTGCCCACGCAAGTGCGTCACGCTCGACAATGGCACGCAAGGCATATCGCTTCTTGGCGGAGAGCTGCTTGGAATCGTTGAGCATTTCATTGGTGTAATCGGACGGAAAAATTACCGCAGCCGCATAGACACTGCCCGCCAGGCAACCCCTTCCGGCTTCATCGCATCCGGCTTCCACAAGGTTTTCATAATATCTACTTTTCAACATGACATTATTATATGAGTTGCTTATCGCTATTTATTAACATAATACAACATTATTATTTTTTAAATCGAACTCATTGTGCACACATGTATCCTAACTTTGCCATCGCAAACGAAAACAATAAGATAACTTCATAAAAACAGACGACATGAAAAAAGAAATGACCCTATCTGCCACCGGCAACGGAACCACCTCTGCTTCGGAACGATGGAACATTGATTTGAAAGAAATCAAAGCTTGGGCGAAGACTCCCTCCGAATGGTTAAGGAAGTATTACAGCTCAATTTTTGAACGAGAGATTGACCGTTGCCAAGCGGCTGCCGTTACACAAGCACAGATTGCTTTCCTATCGGCGTTATTCACGAGCACGGATGTTTTTTTTCTAAAAGCCGGGTTTGCCGTATGGTTTGCCGTTAGCGTTTACAGATGCAAAAAATTGTTGGCGTAACGCGAGCCGATCAGAACATTTTGATGACACGCCGAACGCCCTCAACAAACGATTCAACCTCCTCCTTCGTGTTATAGAGCGCGAAAGATGCCCTGACCGTGCCAAGGATTCCGAAGCGTTCCATGAGCGGTTGGGCGCAGTGATGTCCCGTACGCACGGCAATGCCCAAGCGGTCGAGCAGCGTACCGAGGTCCATGGGGTGAATGTCGCCCACAAGGAAACTGACCACGGCATCGTGATGATTTTCCCCAGACACCTGTGCGGCATTGGGAACACCAAAGAAGCGAAGGTCGGGAATATCGCGCATGAGCCGCACGGCGTAATCGGTGAGTTCCCGCTCATGACGACTTATGTTGTCCATACCCAATCGGGAGACATAGTCGATGGCGGTTGCCAATCCATGGGTAGCGATGTAATCGGGCGTACCGGCTTCGAACTTCAACGGTGGGCGTTCGAAGGTAGTCCCACTGAAGCTCACGGACGCAATCATTTCGCCTCCCCCCTGATAAGGCGGTAGTTTGTCGAGCCACTCTTCCTTACCATAGAGTACACCAACGCCGGTGGGCCCATAAACCTTGTGTCCACTGAAGGCGAGGAACTCGCAATCCAAGTCGCGCACATCCACCTTGAAATGAGGAACGCTCTGCGCTCCATCAATCATCACGGGGATGTCTTGTTCATGAGCAAGACGCGTAATCTCCTTCACCGGATTGATAACGCCAAGCACGTTGCTGACATGGGCAATGCTCACGAGTTTCGTTTTTGGGGTGAGCAGTCTCTGAAAAGCTTCCATATCAAGAATGCCCTCATCGGAAATGGGGATTACTTTCAGTACGATTCCCTTCCTACTTGCCAGAATTTGCCAAGGCACGATGTTGGAATGGTGCTCCATGTTGGAGACAAGAACCTCATCTCCGGGTTGCATAAAGCCCTCTACGAAACTCGATGCCACAAGGTTCAGACTTTCCGTGGTGCCTCGGGTGAACACGATTTCCGAAGTGGAGCGAGCGTTCAGGAACTTACGCACGGTTTCGCGGGCAGCTTCGTGGAGGTCGGTGGCTTGTTGCGACATCCAATGAATGCCTCGGTGCACGTTGGCATTGACATTCAAGTATTCTTCGCGCATGGCATCGAGCACGCAGAGCGGTTTCTGAGTGGTCGCGGCGTTATCAAGATAAACCAGTGGTTTATCATAAATCTTACGGGAGAGGATGGGAAAATCCTCGCGCACTTTATTAATATCGTACATAACTCAAGACTTTATCGACACAAACTGCAACCCTGACACTTCGCCAGCTCTCCACGAAATCGTTTTTCCACCAAGTGATGAAGCCGGTCGCGCAAGGGAATGAGCTGCATCTTATCGATCACTTCATTGACAAAAGCAAATTCCAAAAGGAGTTTAGCCTCGCGTTCGTCTATTCCACGCTGACGCATATAGAACATGGCGGCATCGTTGAGTTGTCCGACCGTGGAACCATGATTACATTGAACATCATCGGCATAGATTTCCAACATGGGCTGCGAATACATGTGCGCCGTCTTGGAAGCACATAGGTTTTGGTTCACCTCATGGGAAAAGCTCTTCTGTGCATCTTTTGCCACATAGATAAGACCTGCAAACGCACCGACGGCTTTATCGTCCAACACATATTTATAAAGTTGGTCGCTGGTACAATGTCCCGCATCGTGGCGAATGACCGTGTTGTTATCAACGTGTTGTTCCTTGTCGGCAATGACGCAACCATTGCAAGAACACTCTCCGCCCTCACCCTTAAAGACAAGGTCGAGCTTGTTGCGAGTAACGCCGTTGTGCAAGGTTATCACATTGTGATTGACACTGCTGTTGCGTTGTTGCTCAATGTAAACATTCGAAAGGCGAACGTTCTTCGCGTGGGTTTCTTCCAAACAGTTCAACTCAAGCCGGGCATTATCGCCCACGTAAGCTTCGATGACCTGTGTGGTTAGGAAGTTGAGGTCGTCAGCTGTATCATCACAAAAGAGCATGTCGGCTTCTGCACCTTTTTCCAAGATGATGAGCACACGTCGATTAACCATTAAGTCCACGTCCGCTCTCAGAATATTGATTACCTGAATGGTGCGACCCGCCTTTACGTTCTCGGGAATGTAAATAAACAATCCGTCTTGAGCCAACATTGTGTTGAGTGCCGTTACGGTGTCTTTCCCTGTTTCGGCTATCTTGGCGTAATGTTTCGCAATAAGCTCCGGTTGGGTTTGTGCTGCATGGCTCAGGCTATCGACAATAATGCCACCGGTGAGTTGTGCCTTGGGCAACTGTTTATCGTAAAACCGGTCGTTCACCACAAAATACAAGGAAGTGCTGAGGTTGGGCACTCCGCATTGAAAGGTCTTGGCAGGATTTACGGGGATGTCGAGTCGTTGCAGGTTCAGTCCGTAATTGGGTGCGAAAAGCCGGGGAATATTCGTATATTTATAGCGTTCCACTTTTTTTGTGGGGAAGCCCTGCGACTTGAAATCCTCAAAAGCCTTATCGCGAACCCTATTCAAAACATCGGCAGAATGTTTCATAATCATCTCCCGATTCTCGCTATATAGGTCGATATATTGTTTTTCGCTTTGCATTGTAACTAATTGTTTTAGAAGATGTTCTCAATGAAGAATACCGGAAAAGCCTCCAATGAGAGGCTCGCCGGAAGATAATCGGATTCACGATTCTATTTTCCGTCCACTTCTTCTCTTATCCAGTCGTAGCCTCTTTTCTCTATTTCCCGGGCAAGCTCGTGTCCCCCGGTCTTCACAATCCTGCCCTGATAGAGTACATGCACTACATCGGGCTTTATCATTTCCAAGAGCCGTTCATAGTGGGTGATGACAATGGTTGAAGTTTGAGACGTGTGCATCTTGTTCACTCCTTCCGCCACGATGCGCATAGCATCGACATCAAGTCCTGAGTCGGTCTCATCGAGGATGCTCAACTTAGGCTCCAACATTGCCATTTGGAAGATTTCGTTGCGCTTTTTCTCACCGCCCGAGAAGCCTTCATTGACGCTGCGGTGAGAGAGTTTTGAGTCGAGTCCCACCAAGTCGCGTTTCTCGCGCATGAGTTTCAGGAACTCAGCAGCCTTTAAAGGCTCCAGTCCCTCATATTGTCGCTTGGCATTGATAGCTGCCTTCATGAAGTTTATCATGCTCACGCCCGGAATTTCCACCGGATATTGAAAAGAAAGGAAAAGCCCTTCATGAGCTCTGTCTTCCGGTTTCATCTCTAAGAGATTTTTACCATTGAAAAAAGCCGTACCCCCGGTAACCTCATAGAGAGGATTTCCGGTGAGAACGGCACTTAAAGTTGATTTTCCGGAACCATTCGGTCCCATGATAGCATGCACCTCGCCATCATTGACGGTAAGATTGATGCCTCGCAATATTTCTTTTTCTGCAATAGTTGCATGCAGGTCTTTTACTTCTAACATAATGTTTTTTATATTTCTTTATTTATTCAAACAGCACTTGTAGCACACCGTTCAGTAT
Organism: Prevotella brunnea; assembly: GCF_008016795.1. Lineage (GTDB taxonomy): Bacteria > Bacteroidota > Bacteroidia > Bacteroidales > Bacteroidaceae > Prevotella > Prevotella brunnea. The sequence goes on along the minus strand of NZ_SDIK01000101.1, from coordinate 7,082 downwards.
ATCGCAGACCAAATCCGTGGTATGATATCCGTCGCGCTCAATACGCCTCCACCTCTCCGCCTCATCCTGCGCTTCAAACAGTGATGGTGGGTCGGGCATATAATAAGGTCCACAACGGAAGGGGCGGGTGTCAATTCTTCGCGTGCTTACATTCTTTGGGCACATGATAGACGAAAGCTGCGGAATAGTGTCTTTCCGTACATTCAATTCAATAAGATATTGCTGCCAAGCCTTAGGCTGCCAACTTTGCGCAGAAGCAACGGAAGCGAGCAAGACAAACAAGAAGATTACCACTTTCCTTAACATATACTACCCTTTATTTCATTCTTATCGTTGTTTTTCCACATGAAAGAGCCATCACTATCCCACCGTTCCTTCCAAAGTAACGGAGAGAAGTTTCTGGGCTTCCACGGCGAACTCCATCGGCAGCTTATTCAACACATCTTTCGCATAACCATTGACGATTAATCCGATTGCATCTTCAGTGGGAATACCTCGCTGATTGCAATAAAAGAGCTGTTCTTCGCTAATCTTGGAAGTAGTAGCTTCGTGTTCCATGATAGCTGTGTCATTGTGAATATCCAAGTATGGAAACGTATGAGCTCCACATTTAGAACCTAAAAGCAGCGAGTCGCACGAGCTATAGTTGCGTGCGTTGTCCGCATTCGGTGTGGCACGCACAAGTCCGCGATAAGAGTTTTGACTGTGTCCGGCGGATATACCCTTAGAGATAATGGTACTCTTGGTGTTCTTTCCCATGTGAATCATCTTCGTACCTGTGTCCGCTTCCTGATAATTGTTTGTAACAGCGACTGAATAAAACTCAGCTTGTGAATTATCACCGCGAAGGATGCACGATGGATATTTCCATGTTATGGCAGACCCTGTTTCCACTTGTGTCCATGACAACTTGGAATTTACGCCACGAAGGTCGCCACGCTTTGTTACAAGATTTAGCACGCCACCTTTTCCGTTCTCATCTCCGGGATACCAATTCTGTACGGTAGAATATTTCACTTCCGCATTATTCAATACAACAATCTCCACGATGGCGGCATGAAGCTGGTTTTCATCGCGCATCGGTGCGGTACATCCCTCAAGATAGCTCACGTAAGAATTATCATCAGCTATGATTAGAGTGCGTTCGAACTGTCCGGTATTGATGGCATTGATACGAAAATAAGAGCTTAATTCCATTGGGCAGCGTACTCCCTTTGGAATATAAACGAACGACCCATCACTAAAAACAGCTGAATTTAGAGCCGCCGTGAAGTTATCCTTGTAAGGAACAACCGTGCCAAGATATTGTTTCACCAAATCAGGGTATTCTTTTACTGCCTCACCAATGGAGCAAAAAATAATTCCCTTTTCAGCCAATTGCTTCTTGAAAGTGGTCTTCACCGACACAGAATCCATGATGGCATCTACTGCCGTACCGCTCAGGGCGAGTCTTTCTTCCAAAGGAATGCCTAACTTATCGAAAGTTTTTTCCAACTCCGGGTCTATCTCCTTGTTTTTGGGTTTCTTTGCCAATGGATCGGCATAATAAGAGATGGCTTGATAGTCAATCTCAGGCAGTTGTAAATGAGCCCATGTTGGCATTTTCAGCGTTTGCCAATAACGAAACGCCTTTAAACGAAAATCGAGAAGCCACTCCGGCTCCCCTTTCTTTTGAGAAATAAGCCTGACAACATCTTCGTTCAGACCTTTCGGAATAATATCCGTATGTACATCGGTTGTAAATCCGAACTCGTATTTCTGTTCGGCAACCTTCTTTACATACTCGTTGCTATTTTTTTCTGACATTACTTTTTACCTATTATGACAGCATCAGACTAATCTTCCACTGTCTTTACACATATTTCCCGGAAACAAATAGCATGCCAAACGACATAGTTGCCACAAATGACAAACCGTCTTTCTTTCGTTTGCAGAGAAGAAAGACGGCTGACACACTATAGCTTCTGTTCTACTTCTATCTCGGTGAACGTTTCAATCACGTCGCCGGCTTGTATATCATTGTAATTAACGAGCGAAACACCACACTCCAATCCCGTGGCCACTTCTTTCACATCATCCTTATAACGTTTCAAAGCACTAATGGGAGCTGTATGAATAACGATGCCATCACGTATGACGCGACATTTGTCCTTATTATGTACCTTACCTTCTGTAACAAGACCGCCGGCTACGGTACCCACCTTTGATATCTTAAATACCTGCTGAACGTCAATCTGTCCGGTAACGACCTCTTTCTTCACCTTATCGAGCATACCAACCATGGCTGAAGTAACATCATCAATGGCATCATAGATTACCGAATAGGTATTGATTTCCACTCCATCTCGTTCCGCCAACTTACGAGCGTCTGCCGATGGGCGAACTTGGAAGCCTACGATGATGGCATCAGATGCGGCGGCAAGCATCACATCGTTTTCGGAAATCTGTCCCACTGCCTTGTTGATTACGTTTACATTCACTTTTTCCGTGGAAAGTTTGATGAACGAATCGGACAACGCTTCAATGGAACCATCCGTATCTCCCTTCACGATGATGTTCAATTCATGGAACTCGCCACGAGCGATACGATGAGAAATATCGGAGAGTGTCAAGCGAGTCTGTGTTCGCAAGCCTTGCTCTCGTTGCAATTGTTCGCGTTTGTTGGCAATTTCCCTTGCCTCCTGCTCGGTTTCCATTACATGGAAAGTATCGCCCGCCGTGGGAGCACCGTTCAATCCGAGAATGATTGCCGGCTCTGCCGGAGCAGCCTCCTCTATGCGCTGATTGCGCTCGTTGAACATGGCTTTGATTCGTCCCCATGAAGTTCCGGCAATAACGATATCACCCACTTTCAACGTACCGTTGGAAACGAGCACCGTACTGACATAGCCACGTCCCTTGTCCAAGGAAGATTCGATGATGGTTCCCGTAGCCTTGCGATTTGGGTTTGCTTTCAAGTCGAGCATCTCTGCTTCCAGCAACACTTTTTCCAGCAACTCTGACACGCCGATACCTTTCTTGGCACTGATTTCCTGACACTGGAATTTTCCGCCCCACTCTTCTACGAGCAAATTCATTTGGCTTAAATCCTCACGTATCTTATCCGGGTTGGCTCCCGGTTTATCAATCTTATTGATGGCGAACACCATCGGAACTCCGGCGGCTTGTGCGTGAGCAATCGCCTCTTTTGTGGTGGGCATCACGGAGTCGTCTGCCGCAATGATGATGATCGCAATATCAGTAACCTGAGTACCGCGTGCACGCATGGCGGTGAAAGCCTCGTGTCCCGGCGTATCAAGGAAAGTTACCTTTCTTCCGCTCGGCAAGGTTACGCCGTAAGCACCAATATGTTGAGTGATACCGCCTGCCTCTCCTGCAATTACGTTCGTACTGCGAATATGGTCGAGCAAGGAAGTCTTACCATGATCAACATGTCCCATCACTGTAACAATGGGGGCACGCGATACCAAGTCGTTCTCATCGTCCACTTCTTCGCTTACTGCCTCTTGTACCTCGGCACTGACGTATTCGGTCTTAAATCCGAATTCATCAGCCACCAAATTAATGGTTTCGGCATCCAAACGTTGATTGATAGAGACCATGATGCCCACAGACATCAAGGTAGAGATGACATTTGTTACCGGTACATTCATCATCGTTGCCAATTCCGATACGGTAACAAACTCCGTTAATTTCAGTATTTTGCTTTCCTTGCGTTCCGCTTTTGCCTCTGCACTCAAACGTTCCTGAACAGCATCGCGTTTTTCTCTACGATATTTGGCTCCCTTTTTATTCTGGCTTTTACTGGTAAGTCGTGCCAACGTCTCTTTTACCTGACGTGCCACAGCCTCATCATCCACCTCCAGCGGACGTTGGTTGCGGTTGCCGCGTGAACGTTTCGAGCCACCGGCGTTATTATTCTTTTTACCAAAGTTCTGCTTTCCACCTTGTTGGTTGGCAGCAGCATTGATGTCCACGCGTTCCTTATTTATTCTTACGCGTTTCTTTTTTCCTCGTCCGCTTTGAGCATTCTTCTCCTCGCGTTCCTTGCGGCGTTCCTCCTTTGTTTTCTTCTTGGGTCTTGTACTTTGGTTGATGGTACTTAGGTCTATCTTACCCAACACATTCACTTTCGGCTGATTGAGCATCTTCTTTTCATTCTGTGTTTGGAAGATGCCGTTGTTGTCAGACTCCATCTTCTTTTCGTTCTTTTGAACCTCTTCGTTCGTCTGCTTTGCCGTTGTTTCCGACCGGGTAACATCCGACTTGGGTTTATTGTTTTTTATGTTTTCGGTCTTCGTTACTTCCGTCACGGGCTGTTTTATGATTTTCGTTGGTTTTTCCACCTTTTCCGGTTCCGGTTTTTCTGATGATTTTTCAACTTTCCCTTCCTCCTTCACATTCTCTTTCGGGCTTACGGCAGTCCCCTTGGTTTTAGGTTCGGAAGGTTTCTGAGCAGCAGACTTTGCCACGGGGTTGTTCAATTGGTCGAGATCAATCTTTCCAATTGGCTTGAATTGTGGTCGTTTTGCTTTCAGCAGTGTCTCCGCCTTGTGCGAGGAAGTCTTCTGCGCATGAATCTTTTCCTTTTGTTTATTTTGGAAGATTTTTTCCGCATCGTTCTTGATATCCTTGTCGCCCTTAAACTCTTTCACCAACGCCTGATATTGTTTATCGTTGAGTTTGAAGCTAAGGTCGTTTTTCACTTCACCCAAGTCGTTTCTTCGTTCCAAGAACTCCACTGCCGTTTGGAGTCCTATGTTCAGTTCTCGAATTGCTTTGTTTAATCTGATGCTCATTAATATTTTTCTTTCTTTTTGAATGTTGGGTAAGAGAGAAGTCTCTTATCCCTCAAATTCTGCTCTTAAAATGTTCAATACGTTATCTACTGTTTCCTCTTCAAGGTCGGCTTTCTCTATCAGCATCTCGCGTGGTGCGTTCAACACCTGTTTGGCCGTATCCAGTCCGATGCTCTTGATGGCATCGATGACCCACTTGTCGATTTCGTCGGCGAACTCATCCAAATAGATATCCTCCTCTGTTTCTTGGTCGTTGAGTTCACGGAACACGTCGATGGTGTAACCGGTCAGCATACTTGCCAACTTGATGTTCATTCCGCCTCGTCCGATTGCCAGACTCACCTCTTCGGGTTGCAGATAAACTTCCGCTTTCTTATTTTCCTCATCAATGGTCAGGCTGCTCACCTTTGCCGGCGACAGCGCACGTTGGATAAAAAGTTTTGTATTGTCTGTCCAATTGATGACATCGATATTCTCGTTACAGAGTTCGCGCACGATGCCATGAACTCTACTTCCGCGAACGCCCACGCAGGCTCCGACGGGGTCGATACGATCATCGTAACTCTCCACAGCTATCTTTGCTCGTTCTCCGGGCATTCTCGCGATGCGTTTGATTGCAATCAGACCGTCGCTGATTTCCGGCACTTCCGCCTCGAGCAACCGTTCCAAGAACTCCGGTGCCGTGCGTGAAAGGATAATTTTCGGATTGTTGTTCTCATTGTCCACGCGAAAGATGACGGCACGAATGGTTTCGCCTTTTCTGTATTGGTCGCGTGGAATTTGTTCTCCTTTTGGTAAAATCAGTTCATTGTTATCTTCATCGACAAGCAGCACTTCGCGTTTCCAAGTTTGGTAAACCTCGCCTGAGATAATCTGTCCCACCCTGTCTTTGTACTTGTTATAAATGGAATCGTGCTCCAGTTCCAACACTTTTGAAGCCAAAGTCTGACGAAGGTTCAGAATGGCTCTGCGGCCGAACTTTGCGAAATCGACCGGTTCGGAAACATCCTCTCCCACTTCGTAATCGGGTTCTATCTTGCGTGCCTCTGTCAGGCTAATCTCCTTATTTTCGTCCTGCACTTCGCCGTCAGCCACTACGACGCGGTTACGATAGATTTCAAAGTCGCCCTTATCCGGATTGACGATAACATCAAAGTTCTCGTCCGAACCAAATTTCTTGGCAATTACGTTACGAAAGCTTTCTTCCAGAACGCTCACCAACGTCGTGCGATCGATATGCTTGTTAATTTTAAACTCGTTAAAAGTCTCGATCATATTCGGACGTTCTTCTTCTTTTCTTGCTGCCATAGCTTTACTTGAAACTTATTATATATTTTGTATATTTTACTTCATCCATCTTGAACGAATGGTCAACGTCCATCATCACGGGACGTTTTTTGCCTTCCACCTTTACCTTCTCATTGACAGCGACGACAAAGTCGTTCCCATGAACGCTCTTCAAGATTCCTCTTACTTTCTTGCGGTCTTTATCAAGCACCTCAACTTCTTTTCCGATGAAATTAATGTACTGCTGCGGAACTTTGAAAGGCTGTCCGAGTCCTGCCGAGCCTACTTCAAGCTCGTAGTCTTCCTCATCGCGAGAGAGATGGTCTTCTATATATCTGCTCAACTCCACACAATCCTCAATCCACACCCCGTCGGCGTGATCGATTTCCACAATAATCTTGCTATCGGGACTTAACTGAACATCAACAAGGAAATAGTCTTTTCCTGCTAACCACTCATCAACAATCTTCTTTACAACGTTTTTATCTATCATACGCGTTTTAATATGAAAAATGAGGGACTTGCGAAAAGCCCCTCATTCCTCTGAACGTTGCAAAGATACGAATAAAATTGGTAATATCAAAAAAAATATCTCACTTTTAAGAAAATATTAATATCCTATGGGGGAATTTGAGACTCATGAAAGGTTGTGCCCGCGTAAAACAAAAAGTGCTCGCGTGAAACTTATGGAACAAAACACCTTTCATCTGCAAACTTAAATCGACGACCGGCGTTCTTAAAAAACAATCATGCGAAAACCGGACTAAAAAAAATGTTTTATTTCCATATTCCGGTCAGAAAAATGATCTTCGTTTTCGCGACAAACCAAGCCACGACAAAGCCAATAAATTGCAATTTGCAACATACTGTAAATCAGATTATTACAAGCACTGTTTCAAAAGGTAAGCTTTTACATTCCAAAAGGTAAGCTTTTACATCGCAAAAGGTAAGCTTTTAAAACGCAATGGCTAAGCTATTGTCTTTTCCTGAATTCAC
>NZ_SDIK01000100.1 GCF_008016795.1 Prevotella brunnea | reverse complement strand
CACTTGCTGGTTGACTCTGCGTGATCGGTTCAGGTTTATGCATCGGATATATTTTTTAAGTTTCTTTGCATCTTTATAAAATAATTTTGTATCTTTGCAGCCGTTTTGAAATGATTTAGATAAAACGAACTGCGCAATAAAATAATAGCTATATAAAATTTATGTATTATACACTATTTATCACCGTTTTCCTGACGGCAGTCTTCTTGGTTGTAGCGGCATACGTTACTGCAAAGTTGATAGGTCCTCGTTCGTATAATCCATCAAAGGGCGAACCATACGAGTGCGGTATTCCAACGTATGGACAGTCATGGCTTCCTGTGCATGTGGGCTATTACTTGTTTGCTATCCTTTTTTTGATGTTCGATGTAGAGACCGTCTTCCTTTATCCTTGGGCAGTGGTTGTGAAAACGTACGGTACTTTGGCACTGGCAACCATCGGTTTCTTTATGCTGGTGCTGGTATTTGGCTTGGCTTATGCTTGGCGGAAAGGAGCACTTGAATGGAAATAAGAAAACCAAAGATAAAGGCTATGCCTTATGACGAGTGGAAAGATAATGAGACACTCGAGCAAATGGCAAAAGACCTGAATGAGGGAGGAACAAATCTCATTTTGGGAAATTTGGATCAGTTGATTAATTGGGGACGCAGTAATTCACTTTGGTCGCTGACTTTCGCAACATCGTGTTGTGGTATAGAATTCATGGCAGTGGGTTGCGCGCGTTACGACTTTTCTCGCTTTGGCTTTGAAGTTACTCGTAACTCTCCTCGGCAAGCGGATTTAATTATGTGCGCAGGAACCATTACGCATAAGATGGCGCCGGCTTTGAAACGCCTTTATGATCAGATGGCTGAACCAAAATACGTAATAGCCGTAGGTGGTTGCGCAATCTCAGGTGGTCCGTTTAAGGATAGTTATCATGTGATGCGAGGAATCGATGAAATAATCCCTGTTGATGTATATATCCCAGGATGTCCTCCTCGTCCCGAAGCAATCATCTATGGCATGATGCAGCTACAAAGAAAAGTGAAGATTGAAAAATTCTTTGGAGGTGTGAATAAAAAACAAAATTCCGAAGAACGATTACTTGGTAAAAGTAATTCTGCTATCATCTTTGATGAAAAGTTGGGCATCTCACCGGAAGCGATAAAAGAAAAGCGTGAGGCAGAATGGGCAGAAGCGTTGAAACCCACACCAAAGCCGACACGCCCAACTCCCACTTCAAGTAAAAGTGAAGCAAACGCCGGTAAAAAGAATGACGTCATTGTTGTAAATCAACCCATAACAAAAAATGATGTAGAAAAGTTGAGCAAGGAATTGGATCAACTCAATGCTAAAACGACAGCCAAATCTGGTGATAACAATGCGACAGCAGCTAAATAATAAGGTGCGAGAAAATGAAATTAGAGAATAAAGAATTCGGTTTTGATAGTTTTGCCAAAGAGATGGCACGACTCAGAGATGAACAGCATTTCGACTACCTTGTTACCGTAGTGGGAGAGGACTTCGGCAAAGACGAAGGACTTGGCTGCATCTATATTTTAGAGAATACGCAAACCCATCATCGATGCTCAGTAAAGCAACTTGCGAAACAGATAGGAGATAATTACGTAATTCCTACTGTAAGCAAACTATGGATTGATGCCGATCTCCTTGAGCGTGAGGTTTACGACTTCTTCGGTATAAAGTTTTTGGGACATCCGGATATGCGCCGTCTTTTTTTAAGAAACGATTTCGTAGGCTATCCACTTCGTAAAGACTACGATATGAGTCCCACCAACAATATGTATACCACAGAAGATGACATTGAGTTGGATACCACCTCAGAATGGAATTTGAGTAGGGACGGCAAGCTGGTGGAAACAAAGCACAAACTGTTCACAGAAGACGATTTCGTAATCAATATCGGACCTCAACACCCTTCCACTCATGGCGTGCTTCGATTGCAGACTGTACTAGATGGTGAGAAAGTGAAGAGAATTTACCCACACTTGGGATACATTCACCGAGGTATAGAAAAGATGTGCGAATCATACACTTATCCACAGACATTAGCTCTTACCGACCGTATGAACTATTTATCGGCAATGATGCATCGTCATGCCTTGGTGGGTGTCATTGAAGAGGCAATGGGAATAGAGTTGTCGGAACGCATATTATACATTCGTACTATCATGGACGAGCTACAGCGTATTGACAATCACTTGCTGTACACATCTTGCTGTGCACAAGACCTCGGCGCTCTTACCGCCATGCTTTATGGCATGCGCGATCGCGAACATGTTTTGAATGTGATGGAGGAAACAACGGGTGGGCGTCTTATCCAGAATTATTATCGAATCGGAGGCCTACAAGCGGATATAGATTCAAATTTTGTGCAAAACACAAAGGAACTTTGCAAATATCTTCGTCCGATGATTCAAGAATATCTTGATATCTTTGGAGATAACGTAATTACGCATCAGCGATTTAGAAATATCGGAATCATGAATCAGACTGACTGCATAAACTATGCCGTTACCGGACCGGCAGGTCGTGCCAGCGGTTGGAAAAATGATGTTCGCAAATATCATCCTTATGCGGTCTATGACAAAGTTGATTTTGAGGAAGTCGTAATGGGCAATGGTGATTCCATGGATCGCTACTATTGCCATATAGAAGAGATGTACCAGAGTTTGAATATTATTGAACAGCTTATTGATAATATTCCGGAAGGAGACTATTATATTAAGCAAAAGCCGGTTATCAAAGTTCCGGAAGGACAATGGTATTTCTCCGTAGAAGGAGCCAGTGGTGAATTTGGAGCTTATCTTGATTCACGTGGCGAGAAGAGTGCTTATCGTTTGAAATTCCGCCCAATGGGATTGACATTGGTTGGTGCGATGGACAAGATGTTGCGAGGACTGAAAGTTGCCGATTTGGTGACAGTGGGAGCTGCACTCGACTTCGTAATTCCCGATATCGACCGTTAGAAGTGAGTTAAGATCATAGTAATGAATTAAGAAAAATCATATACATGTTCGATTTTAGTATTATAACGAATTGGTTCGACCATCTACTCAGAATTACTTTGGGGTTGGGCGATTTTTGGACCATTCTTATTGAGTGTGTGGTAGTGGGATTGGCAATTATCATAGGTTATGCACTTCTCGCTATCATCCTCATATTTATGGAACGTAAGGTCTGTGCTTATTTCCAATGTCGCATCGGTCCGATGCGCGTGGGGTGGTGGGGAACCTTACAAGTTTTGGCAGATGTGCTGAAAATGCTTATCAAGGAAATCTTCACGGTGGACAAGGCTGACAAGTTGCTCTATTATTTGGCACCATTCCTTGTTATAGTCGCTTCGGTGGGAACTTTCTCTTTCCTTCCTTGGAATAGAGGAGCGGGAATATTGGACTTCAATGTTGGAGTTTTCCTTGTTACCGCTATTAGTTCAATTGGAGTGCTCGGAATATTTATGGCAGGATGGGCGAGCAACAATAAGTATTCCGTACTTTCGGCCATGCGAGCTGCTGTTCAAATGATTTCCTATGAATTATCATTGAGTATTTGTTTGATTTCTGTAGTTATCCTGACAGGAACAATGCAGATTTCCGGAATAGTGGAGTTTCAAACCGGTCCTTGGAGATGCCTTTTGTTCCAAGGACATATCCCTGCTATTATGGCATTCCTCGTCTTCTTAGTTGCCGGTAATGCAGAAGCTAATCGTGGACCTTTTGACTTGGCGGAAGCTGAGAGCGAATTGACCGCAGGTTATCACACGGAATATAGTGGTATGGGATTCGGGTTTTATTATCTTGCCGAATACCTTAATCTCTTTGTAATTTCGGGATTGGCTGCCACAATGTTCCTTGGTGGATGGGCGCCGATTAATATCGGAGTAGAGAGCTTTGATAACATCATGAACTTAATTCCGGGTATAGTTTGGTTCTTGGGGAAAGCGTTTTTCGTGGTTTTCCTGCTCATGTGGGTGCGTTGGACTTATCCTCGTTTGCGTGTTGACCAAATCTTGAAACTCGAATGGAAGTATCTGATGCCTTTGAGTCTTATTATTCTTATAATAATGACAGTTTGCGTTGCATACGGTTGGATTAATCCTTTCCGTTTCGATTCGGTGTTATAAAGTTGAATCTTAAGAACTTATATTTCTAATGAAAAATAAACAATCATATTTCGGTGAAGTAGGAGCTGCTCTGAATACATTGATTACAGGTCTGAAGACTTCCATGAAGGAGTATTTTACACCTAAATCAACTGAGCAATATCCGGAAAACCGTTTAACAACACTGCACGTTGCCAAGCGTCATCGTGGGCGACTAATCTTTAAACGTGATGAATCCGATAATTACAAGTGCGTTGCCTGCTTGATGTGTGAGAGGGCTTGTCCAAATGGAACTATACGAATAAAGAGTGAGATGCGAACCGATCCTGAAACAGGGAAAAAGAAACGTCATTTGCTGGATTATCAATACGATTTGGGTGATTGCATGTTCTGTCAACTTTGTGTCAATGCTTGCAATTTTGATGCCATTGAATTTACCAACGACTTTGAAAATGCAGTATTTGATCGAACAAAACTCGAACTTCATCTGAACGAAGAGGTTTATAAAGGCGGTTCACTACCAAATATCATTGATGGTGGTGCGGATTGGAAGGTAGGAACGTTTAACACTAAAACCAAATAAAGGAAATAAAGTTATGGCTAAATTAATTATATTTGCGATTTTGGCTGTGGTGATACTCGCTTCTGCGGTATTCTGCGTGTCAACGAAACGTATTATGAGAGCGGCAACCGCATTGTTGTTTGTTCTTTTTGGGGTAGCGGGACTTTACTTCCTGCTTGATTATACTTTCCTTGGCGCAGCCCAAATCAGTATCTATGCCGGTGGTATAACTGTTATGTATGTGTTTGCCATTCAATTGGTCAGCAAGCGAACTTTGCAAGGCTTATCTGAACGATGGTTAGGCAAGAAAACCATATTGGCTGCAGCTATCTCCATACTTGGAATTGGAACTATCTTGTGTGTGTTTTTAAAAAACCAAGCTCTTACAGGGCTTGTTTCTAAGCCGGGTTGCATGAATGGAGAACTCTTGATGGATATTATCGGAAAGAATCTTATGAGCGCAGATAAGTATGGTTATGTGCTTCCATTTGAGTTTATCTCGGTATTCTTGTTGGCTTGTATCATCGGTGGTTTGGTAATCTTGAATATACGTAAAAATGAGGAGGTAGAGGAATGATACCGGTAGAATATTTTTTCATCCTTAGCGGATTATTATTTTTCATCGGAGTTTTTGGTTTCGTAACTCGTCGTAATCTTATTGCGATGCTTATCTCCGTAGAATTAGTATTAAATAGCGTTGATTTAAATTTTGCAGCATTTAATCGGTTTCTTTATCCGGATGGATATGAGGGTTTCTTCTTTACTCTATTCTCCATTGGTGTGAGTGCTGCTGAATCCGCTGTCGCATTAGCTATAATTATTAATGTTTACCGTCATCTACACAGCGATCAGGTGAACAGTATTGAAAATATGAAATTATAAGAAAAGATTATGTTTGATTACGCATTTTTGATACTTCTTCTTCCTTTCCTGAGCGCAATTGTTTTGGGATTGTTCGGGATGAAGATGCCGAAACCGGTAGCAGGTATCATTGGAACATGTGTGTTGGGTGTGCTCTTTGTCATGAGCCTTTATACTGCTTACAACTATTTCTTCTATACTGGTGAATATACCGCTATGGGGGAGACCTACAAAGTTGTGGAAGGTCGATTGGCATCCGGCGTTTACCCCACAGTAACTGTCTTCAATCTTACATGGTTGAAGTTTAGTGAGTTATTAACATTTAACATAGGGCTTCGCTTGAACCCCATCAGTGTGATGATGCTAATTGTTATCACTACTGTGAGCTTTATGGTTCATATCTATTCGTTTGGCTATATGGCGGAACGCGATAAGAACTATAAATTTGAGGGATATGAACACGGATTTCAGCGTTTCTATGCATTTCTGTCGTTGTTCTCCATGTCTATGTTGGGACTTGTTGTATCTACGAACATTTTCCAAATGTATCTCTTTTGGGAGTTGGTGGGGGTTTGCTCTTATTTGCTTATTGGCTTTTATTATCCAAAGCATACGGCTGTTCATGCTAGCAAGAAAGCGTTTATTGTTACTCGCTTTGCCGATCTGTTCTTCCTAATTGGTATATTGTTCTTCAGTTTCTATGTGGGGACATTCAATTTCGATCTCTCTGTTGATGGCAGTCTTACAGATAAATTGGCGGCAGTTGCTTCTGATCCACAAACAGCTTGGGTTGTTCCCACTGCTCTTTTCTTGATGTTTATTGGTGGCGCAGGTAAATCAGCCATGTTTCCACTTCATATTTGGTTGCCGGATGCCATGGAAGGTCCTACTCCTGTTTCGGCATTGATACACGCTGCGACGATGGTTGTTGCCGGTGTGTTCCAAGTTGCTAGTATGTTTCCCATCTATATCAAATTCGGTGGAGTAGAACAGTTACATTGGATCGCCTACATTGCTGCGTTTACTGCATTTTATGCAGCAGCTGTCGCTTGTGCACAGCGAGATATTAAACGAGGCTTGGCATTTTCCACCATTTCTCAGATAGCCTACATGCTTGTAGCACTTGGGGTTTGTTATTCGATGGACAATGAAATAGGTGGGCTTGGTTATATGGCTTCAATGTTCCACTTGTTTACCCATGCCATGTTCAAAGCTCTGCTCTTCCTCTGCTCAGGAGCAATCATCGTAATAATTGGGAGCAACTTCAAGGAGTATATGGGAGGGTTACACAAATATATGCCCATAACCAATATTTGCTTCCTCATTGGTTGTATCGCAATTTCCGGTGTTTGGCCTTTTGCAGGCTTTTTCTCTAAGGACGAGATAGTTTCGGCTTGTTTCCAATTCTCACCGGCTTTGGGTTGGTTCATGACATTAGTTTCAGGAATGACAGCCTTCTATATGTTCCGACTTTATTATGTTATTTTCTGGGGTAAATCTTATTATGAGGAAGATCCTGAAAATCGTAGAAAACCACAAGAGGTTCCATTTGTAATGTGGGGACCTTTGGTATTTCTCTCTATTATATCGATATTCGCCGGTTGGATACCATTTGGTCATTTCGTTACGGCAACCGGACAGACAGCTGAAATTCATTTGCAACATTTCCAGTTCTCCAGTGTCGCTTGGTTCAGTCTTTTGGCCGCTGCGATTGGTATTGCGCTGGCTACATGGATGTATATGCCTAAGAATAACACGGTTGCAGATACACTCGCCAAGAAGATGCCAAGGCTTCACAAGGCAGCTCTCAACAGGTTCTATATTGATAGTGCTTGGCAATTCTTTACTCATCAAATCGTCTTTAAGTGTTTCTCAATTCCAATCGCTTGGTTTGATAGAAGCGTTGTAGATGGCATGTTCAATTTCATGGCATGGGGTACACAAGAAGCCGGTGAGAGTATCCGTCCTTGGCAGAGTGGTGATGTGCGCCATTATGCCGTATGGTTCATAACTGGAACAATAGCTTTAACATTAGTAATACTTTGCTTGATATAAGGAAATGAGTTGGATATTAACAATATTTGTAGTAATCCCGGTACTGATGCTCTTTGGGCTGTGGGTCGCAAAGAATGATAATCAAGTACGTGGTGTGATGGCAACCGGTGCCTCACTATTATTGATTGGAGCAATTTGGCTGACTGTTTATTTTGTTCAGCAACGAAACGCCGGAAATACCGATACAATGTTATTGGCAAATTCGGTGATGTGGTTTGAACCTTTGAACATAGCCTTTGCAGTGGGAGTGGATGGCATTTCCGTTGTGATGATTTTACTTTCCGCTATCATCGTTTTCACTGGAACTTTTGCAAGCTGGCAACTCGAGCCTATGAAAAAAGAATATTTTCTATGGTTCGTATTACTTTCGTCAGGAGTCTTTGGTTTCTTCATATCCACGGATATGTTCACGATGTTTATGTTCTATGAGGTTGCGCTAATCCCTATGTATCTCTTGATTGGGGTGTGGGGAACAGGTGCCAAGGAATATTCTGCAATGAAGCTAACTCTAATGCTTATGGGAGGTTCCGGACTACTTATCTTCGGCATCCTCGGCATCTATTATTTTAGCGGTGGTACAACAATGGATGTAGTTCAATTGGCTGCAATGCATGCAATACCTAAAAATATTCAAAACATTCTTTTTCCATTTGTGTTTATAGGTTTTGGTATTCTTGGTGCTCTTTTCCCATTCCACACATGGTCTCCTGATGGTCATGCGTCTGCCCCGACGGCCGTATCTATGCTGCATGCAGGTGTGTTAATGAAGCTGGGAGGGTATGGTTGTCTCCGCATCGCAATGTTTATGATGCCTGATGCACTTGAGTTGTGGGCACCTATATTCCTCGTGCTGACTACCATTTCTGTTGTTTATGGAGCATTATCTGCTTGTGTTCAGACGGACTTGAAATATATCAATGCTTACTCCTCTGTTTCGCATTGCGGTATGGTACTCTTCGCATTGCTAATGTTAACACAAACGGCGATCACCGGTGCTATCCTTCAGATGCTCTCACATGGTTTGATGACAGCACTTTTCTTTGCTTGTATTGGTATGATATATCATAGAGCAGGGACTCGTGATGTTCGCTATCTCGGTGGTCTTATGAAAGTAATTCCTTTCCTTGCAGTTTCGTATGTGGTTGCTGGTTTGGCAAACCTTGGATTACCCGGTTTCTCCGGCTTCGTGGCTGAAATGACAATTTTCGTTGGTTCCTTTGAGAATGCCGGTATGTTCCATCGCGTATGTACCATTATTGCCTGCACATCCATAGTCGTAACTGCAGTATATATATTAAGAGTTGTGGGTAAGATTTTATATCAGGCAATTCCAAACAAAAAGTTCCTTGAGTTGCATGATGCGACATGGGATGAACGTTTTTCTATTGGCGTTCTAATCTTTTGTGTTGTCGGCTTAGGTCTTTTTCCACTATTCTTTGAGAATATGATAATTAATGCAGTAGGACCAATTTTCGATCACATCGTTGCTTACGTACCTACATTAGGTAATCTTTAATAACTGGCGAAATGAATTATAGTGATTTCTTTAAAATGATACCGGAGGCAAGTCTTGTTGCCATCCTAATAATTCTTTTTGTTGCTGATTTTATCTCTGCAAACAAAGAAGACCGCAAGTGGTTCAATCCGCTGGCTTGTATGTTGATGATTGTGAATACCATTGTTTGTCTTGCACCAATGGATTCTCAAAATGCTTTTGGGGGAATGTATGTAACATCCCCCGCAGTTGATGTAATGAAAGCCATTCTTTCATTGGGGACTTTTATCGTTCTGCTGCAAAGTCGGGCTTGGGCTGTGAAAAGCAAGAAAGAAGGCGAGTTCTATATGCTTATCGTTTCCACCCTTTTGGGAATGAATATGATGATGAGCGCAGGTAACTTCCTGATGTTTTTCCTTGGGCTCGAGATGGCTTCCGTGCCATTGGCATGCGCTATAGCTTTCGACAAGTATCGCAAGAATTCTGCCGAAGCTGCTGCGAAGTTCATCATTACCGCTACTTTTTCAAGTGGGGTGATGCTTTATGGAATTAGTTTTCTTTATGCAGCTTACGGAACATTCTATTTTGATGATGTCGCAACTAAGATGCAGCCCAACCCACTCACGGTGATGGGGTTAGTATTTTTCTTCAGTGGTCTTGGCTTCAAGATTTCCCTCGTTCCATTCCATTTTTGGACCGCAGACACTTATCAAGGCGCGCCAACCACCATTACTGGTTATTTGAGCGTAATCTCAAAAGGTGCCGCAGCTTTCACCTTGCTGAGCATTTTGTTCCATGTCTTTGGAGGGATGATAGAGTATTGGCATGTCATGATGATGATAGTGATAGCCTTGACGATAACTATAGCCAACCTATTTGCCATTCGTCAAAATGAGCTGAAACGATTCATGGCATTCAGTTCTATTTCACAAGCGGGCTATATTATGCTTGCGGCTTTAGGTACGGATTGGAATACATCGGTTGCATCTTTAAGCTATTATGTCTTGATTTATATTGTTGCCAATATGGCCGTATTTACCATTATATCCGTAGTGGAACAGAACAATGGTGGGAAAACAAATATTTCTGATTATAATGGTTTCTATAAAACGAATCCACGCCTGAGTTTCTTGATGACACTCGCAATGTTCTCGCTGGGTGGTATTCCGCCTTTCGCCGGTATGTTCTCCAAGTTCTTTGTATTCATGGCAGGTGTGAAAGGAGCTGATATTACTTCTACGTACGGAGCATGGATTTATGGGATTCTCCTGATTGCGTTACTCAATACGGTTGTTTCTCTTTATTATTATTTGAAGATTGTAAAGGCGATGTACATCACACACTGTGATAATCCCTTGCCAACTTTTAAGAGTGATGGAAATACTAAATTCGCGCTTGCAATATGCACTTCAGGTATCGCTCTTTTTGGTCTCTGTAGTCTCGTTTACGAATGGATTGCAGCGGCAATATAATCAAAATTAAGGAATAGGGTAGGAGATAAGTACAAATATCAACATAGACCCTAATTCCTTCAACATAGAGTACCAATTCGTTCCGGCAAAGTTCATAAAATCCGGCATCCTGCCATATGATTTTAGGAATCTTGCTGCTAACTCCATCTGCTTGTGATAGACGACAAATCCAAACCATTCCTAGTGCAGTAACTTGATTCGGCTATGGGATCGATTGTAGATAACATAGACAACACCATCAGAAGGGTTGAAATTATTGCTGCGTACTAATTGGGACAGATGAAGAGTTCTCAAACACATATCCACAGGAGTGCGACAAACTCGAAAAACATTTGTTTCGTTGAGTACAAACATAAAGTTCTTAGAATAAAGGTAGTAAGTGGAGATGCCACACAAAAGCGACTGATATTGGATGCTTACGGTACTGACATCAGTGTCATCACCGATAAAAGAATTAAAAGCATTCTGAAAAAACAAACAGGAGACCAAGGGAAAAATTAAATTTAACCAATAATGTCCTAAATTTTCTTCATTCATCCATTCAAAGCTTACCTTTTGCTTTCCAAAAGCTAAGCTTTTGCAATGCAAAAGGTCATGAATCGGAGTACAAAAGCTTACCTTTTAAATAGCAACTAATATCACCTTGATTATCAAAAGCTTACAAAGCGTGCCTCGGATGCAGTTTTTGTGATATAATTTCGCTGTATCGGTTGGGAGAATGTTCGCTATCAAGCGTCTGTTTACCATCACCTGAATACGAATTGGAGGTATGAGAAAATTGCTGCTATCCGACATTGGAACAAAATACATCAAATCTCATGATTTGATGCAACCTTGCTGAGGATCAACAAAATCATTCAGGACACTATTGATTGTGAAGAATCTTTCAAATATTATGCGTAATATTGCATTTTTTAGTTGACTCTTTAACGAAAATGGAAAGGCATATTGTTTTTTTACTAAAATGTTTTGATTTTTGTAATTTTTTATTTACTTTTGCCGCATAATAAAGTTTTTTATTATTACTGTCCGCTAAACATCCCACATTTTTTATGAATTAGGGCTGACACTTCTCAC
>NZ_SDIK01000099.1 GCF_008016795.1 Prevotella brunnea | reverse complement strand
AAGCTAAATCCGTATAAGACAGTTTATTTCATCAAGGCAAGCAATAGGATTAGTGAGGTTTTGAATGGATTTTCTATAATAGCAAAGATCGTTTTAATTATATAGTATTATTTAACTTATATTTATACGAGAAGCAACAAAATAAAACGAAAAAAATTGGATTTATCAAAAAATATTTGTATCTTTGCAAGTCGTTTTTGTGCAAGTAGAAAATCCCAATAATTTTTTAGGAGGAAAATTAAATCAATGAGACAACTTAAGATTTCAAAAAGTATTACCAATCGTTCCAGTGAAGCACTTGATAAGTACTTGGTAGAAATTGGTCGCGAACCTATGATTACCGTTGATGAGGAAATTGAGTTAGCTCAAGAAATTCACAAAGGCGGGAAGAAGGGCGAACGAGCTAAGGAAAAACTAATCAAGGCCAACCTTCGATTTGTAGTTTCCGTGGCAAAACAATATCAACATCAAGGTCTCTCACTTACAGATTTGATTGATGAAGGCAACATTGGTCTTGTCAAAGCAGCAGAGAAATTCGATGAAACACGTGGTTTTAAGTTTATCTCTTATGCCGTGTGGTGGATTCGCCAAAGCATTTTGCAAGCGATAGCTGAGCAAAGCAGAATCGTGCGGCTGCCACTCAATCAGGTAGGTGCCATATCTAAAATCAATCAAGTTACAAACGAGTTTGTTCAAAAGTACAATCGGCGTCCATCTATTCACGAGTTGGCTGATTTGACCGGCATCGACGAAGCAAGGATACGCCAGAGTCAGAGTGCGGACAATCACCACATGAGTATCGATGCACCATTTAGCGATGATGATGACAATTCCATGAGCGATATGCTTGCTTCCGGTGATGATTCTCGCACTGATAGAGGCGTAGATTTTGAATCAATGTCCGATGATCTTAAGGCTGTATTGCAAAACACACTTAAGGAGCGAGAAAGAAAGATTGTTGTAGAGTGTTTTGGAATAGGCTGTCAAGAAAAAGGCTTAGAAGAAATAGGTACAGAAATGGCACTAACAAGAGAGCGTGTAAGACAAATTCGTGAAAAGGCGATAGAGAAGATAAGAGAAAGTGGGAACGCAAGAGTGCTTATGAAGTACTTGGGATAACACATATTGACTCTACTTAGTATAATCGGAATAATTCGTAGGAGGAGACACTCATCATAGACGATGACCTCCTACGTTTTTGCGTCCATTATATTTCCTTACAACTTTATTAGTCGGTAATAAAAAAGCGATAGCTTTAAGTTTTCGGAAAAAAAGCATTTTTATTGGTTCTTTCATTATTTATTTTTATCTTTGCACCTAATAATATAATATTTAGTCAATAACAGTATGCAAGGGTGTGTGGCACAAAATAAGCAGAATAAAAATAAAAAACTTTCCATCACGGAAAATCATCTTATTAACATTCGAATACATTATTGACAAAAAATAGTTTCAGATACTACATAATCATTTGTTGAACTATCATATTTTTTTTACGTGAATCAATACGATTATCTTATAGTAGGTGCTGGCTTGTTCGGTTCAATGTTTGCGCATCAGGCTACTCAAAAAGGAAAAAGATGTCTTGTAATTGACAAGAGACCGCAGTTGGGTGGTAATCTATATTGCGAGTTTAAGGAAGGAATAAACATTCACAAGTATGGAGCTCACATCTTTCATACAAACAGTAAATCCGTTTGGGATTTTGTAAATTCCTTGGTGGAATTTAACCGCTTTACCAACTCACCAATAGCAAATTACAAAGGTAAGTTATTCAATCTTCCGTTTAACATGAATACTTTTTATCAAATGTGGGGAGTAACAACCCCGGAAGAAGCGGAAATGAAATTGAATGAACAGCGTGCCGATGCCATAAAAAAAATGCACGCAGATGGTGTGCTTCAACCGAGGAACTTGGAGGAACAGGCTTTAACACTGATAGGAAAGGACATCTACGAGAAGTTAATAAAAGGCTATACGGAAAAACAATGGGGACGAAAATGTATAGAACTTCCTGCTTTTATCATCAAGCGGCTGCCCATTCGTTTAGTTTTCGACAATAATTACTTTAACGATTGCTACCAAGGTATTCCCAAAGGCGGATATAACAAACTTATTGAAGCCTTATTGAAGGGCGTTGATACGAAAATAAACACTAACCTTTTCGATGACAAAGAGAAGTGGCTTGCAAAAGCAGATAAGATTGTCTTTACCGGGAAGATAGATGAGTTCTATGAGTATCGGTTCGGAAAACTTGATTATCGTACCGTCAAGTTTGAAGAAGAAATCATCGAAAAAACAAACTATCAAGGTTGCGCAGTGGTTAATTACACCGATGAGGCTACACCCTACACACGCATCATCGAACATAAACATTTTGAAATGTTTGGTCAAGATGTGGAGCGGTGCCCCATAACTATCATTTCAAAAGAATACTCTACAGAATGGAAATCGGGATTAGAACCTTACTACCCGGTAAATGACGAGAGAAATAATGCACTATACCTAAAATATAAAAGACTTGCCGATAAAGAGAAAAATATAATTTTTGGCGGTCGTTTGGCAGAATACAAATATTATGATATGGCACCAATTGTAGAAAAGGTGCTTAAAATGGAAATAAAGTGACATCAAGAAAAGTAGCACTGATTACAGGTATTACCGGGCAAGATGGAAGTTATCTTGCTGAATTTTTATTGGAAAAAGGCTATGAGGTTCATGGACTTCTACGCCGCAGTTCATCTTTCAACACACAAAGAATAGAGCATCTGTATTTGGATGAATGGGTTCGCGACATGAGAAAAGAACGACTTGTGAATCTGCATTGGGCAGATATGACCGATTCATCATCCCTTATCAGAATTATTGGGGAAGTAAAACCAACAGAGATTTATAACCTCGCCGCCCAAAGCCACGTAAAAGTAAGTTTTGAGGTGCCGGAATATACGGCAGATACCGATGCGATTGGAGTGTTAAGATTATTAGAGGCGGTAAGAATCTGTGGACTGGAGAAATCTTGTAGAATTTATCAAGCAAGCACATCCGAATTATTCGGTAAGGTTCAAGAAATTCCACAAAAGGAAACAACGCCTTTCTATCCACGTTCTCCATACGCGGTAGCGAAATTGTATGGATATTGGATTATTAAGAACTACCGCGAGAGTTACGATATGTTCTGCTGTAACGGCATACTTTTCAATCATGAAAGCGAAAGGCGTGGAGAAAATTTCGTTACCCGGAAGATTACATTAGCTGCAGCACGCATCTCACAGGGATTACAAGAAAAGCTCTATCTTGGCAACCTAAACGCCCTCCGTGATTGGGGATATGCAAAAGACTATGTAGAATGTATGTGGCTGATACTTCAACAAGAAAACCCACAAGACTATGTAATTGCCACCGGTGAATATCACACTGTCAGAGAATTTGCCACACTCGCTTTCCAACACGTAGGTATTCAATTGCTATGGCAAGGTGAAGGCTTGAACGAAAAAGGTATTGACAAGGCGACAGGTAAGGTCTTAATCGAAGTTGACTCTAAATATTTCCGACCAGCAGAAGTAGAACAACTCCTTGGTGATCCTACCAAAGCTCGGAAAGAATTAGGTTGGAATCCGAGGAAAACAAGTTTTGAGGAACTCATCAAAGTAATGGTAGATTATGATGTAGAATACGTTAAAAAACCTCATTTCAAGATATAAATTATAGAATAAACATAATCATATAATGAAAGCAATGTTGATAGATAAAAATTCTAAAATTTATATAGCAGGTCATCATGGATTGGTTGGATCTGCCATTTGGAATAATCTAAAACAGCGTGGATACAATAATCTTATAGGAAAGAGCCATGCTGATTTAGATCTGACCAATCAACAGGCTGTTGAGGATTTCTTTATTCAAGAGCATCCGGATGCAGTTGTTCTCGCTGCGGCTTTCGTAGGTGGCATCATGGCAAATAGTTTATATCGCGCTGATTTCATAATGCAGAACATGATGATTCAGTGCAATATCATCTCGTGCGCATTCAAATATAAAGTAAAAAAGCTTCTTTTTTTAGGCTCTACGTGCATCTATCCCAAAGGAGCTCCTCAGCCAATGAAAGAAGACGCGCTTCTTACATCTCCCTTAGAATACACAAATGAGGAATATGCAATAGCCAAGATAGCAGGACTAAAAATGTGTGAAAGTTATAATTTACAGTATGGAACAAACTACATTGCCGTTATGCCAACTAATTTATATGGACCTAACGACAACTTCCATTTGGAAAACAGTCATGTCATGCCTGCGATTATGCGCAAAATATATTTGGCAAAGCTGATTCATAATCAGGATTGGAATGCCATTTGTATCGACATGAATAAACGACCGATTAATCCCGTGCCAGCTCTTGCTAAAAAAATTGGAACTGATAACATTGATGGAAATTCTTCCAAAGAAAGGATTCTTAACGCACTCGCATTCTATGGCATCGAGGATAACAAAGTTACTCTGTGGGGAACCGGTAGTCCATTAAGGGAATTTCTTTGGAGTGAAGATATGGCAGATGCTTCCGTTCATCTTTTGCTCAATGTTGATTTTAAGGACGTCATTGGAATTGAAAAGTATTCTTCAACATTCTTCGGTACTTCAATAGATGGCAAGGTAGATCGCAACAATAGTGATGGACGCGGAGGAGCCATTCCTGCATTGGGCGAAATTAAGAATTGCCACATCAACATCGGCACTGGTAAAGAACTAACTATAAGGGAACTTTCGCAGCTTATTGCCAAGACCGTAGGATTTAACGGGGAGATAGTTTGGGACCGCAGTAAACCCGATGGAACTCCAAGAAAACTCATTGATGTTTCAAAACTTCACTCCTTAGGTTGGAAACATAAAGTTGAGATAGAAGACGGCGTGAAAAGGCTCTACGAATGGTATAAGCACACATTACTGAATTAATAGAATAGATTGGAATATTCAAGATATATCATTACCTAATAAGTCATCTGATTACATCTTTACAATAAACTCTAATTAAATTATGAGGAAAAAGAAACATACTGAACCATTTTTGTCAAACCGGCAATTATCAGAAAAAGAATTCTCAGAATTAATAGAAACAGTTAATCTACTCATAGATCAATCATCGAAATATTTCAAAAGAAATAAGCCGAAATTAGCCGGTAAAAAAGGATTAAAACTTACTTACCAATTCAAGATAAAGTTGCGCGGAATCTCAAAGCCCCCTGTATGGCGCCGTGTTTTGGTACCTTCGCATTTCACATTCTCAGGTTTGCATGCAGTCATACAAGTGGCTTTTGGGTGGTATAATGAGCATTTGTATTGCTTTGGAGATACTGCCTACAGCAACGTGCTCAACATAGCAGAGGCAGTAGAATATGACGAGCCAGATTATAATGCAAGGACATTCACAATAGGTGAATACTTTGGGGACGGAACCATAAATCGAAAGTTATGTTATGTTTACGATTTTGGTGATGACTGGATACATGATATTGAAATTGAAAAAATCTTGAATGAAACGTCAGAATATGCTAAATGCACAGCTTCAAAGGGGATAAGCCCCGAAGAAGATTGTGGTGGAATTTGGAGCTATAATGAGATGAAGGAAGCTGGTGAGCTTGTAGATGACTGTTTCAACATTGAAGATATTAATTATACTTTGGAAACCGTTCCGCCCATAGGTTTTGATCCAATTGAATAATAACACCAAAGGAATTTCAATGGCTCAGTAGAAATATCCTGGGGAATAATTTGTTATTTATCTTAATAATTCCGACCTTCGCATCATGGAAGAAAATATGTTACGCACCTTGGCAGCTCTTGTGTTGCCCACTCAAATATTAGAGTTTTTTACTATTGTTTCTGTCCGTAAGGTCGGATCAGAGTTTCATATTAGTCTTGACGAACGTATGGACAAGACTTTGTCGGATGATGCCAACTTCGAGTCCAAAGGGTTCATGGAAGCTGTTAATATAACTGACTTTCCGATCCGAGACCATAAGGTTATATTGAAAATTCGTCGCAGACGATGGACGGACTTGCGCACAGGCAAGAGCTTTACGCTTCCCATCGCTTTAGACATGGTAGCTCAGGGCACTCGTTACTCCAAGGAATTTGGAGCTTTTTTAAAAGAAACGTATGGAGACATCCCCCGTGACCTGCCTTACGCTTGAGGATTTCTATCATATTGACGGACATACATTTGAGAAACAATACAAGGAAGTTCTGAGCGGCTTCCGTCAATGGGACCAGGCAGAACATGCCGACGAGTGGCTTCTCTTTCCTGACAACATCGGATCCTCTTTGGCTATTGATGAAACTTCACTGTCTAACGGCGAACTGTACACTTTCGTGACCAACCGTGCAGCAAGGACACGGGAAAGAAGTCTCGTGGCAGTAATTGCAGGTACAAAGTCAGAAGATGTCATAGCAGTACTGGATAGGATTGATGAGGAGAAACGCTCCTCTGTTGAGGAAGTCACTCTGGATCTGTCCGACTCTATGCGCAAAATAGTCAGAAGGTCGTTTCCCAATGCCAAGCGTGTAATCGATAGGTTTCATGTACAAAAGTTAGCATGCGACGCCGTATAGGAATTGCGTATCAAGCACCGCTGGGATGCAATACAGCAGGCAAACGACGAGATGGAGGAGGCAAAACTCTGCGATGAACCATACAGCCCGGTACTGTCCTATAAAAGTGTGTAAGCTCCTTTTTTCTTATCTTTGTATTTGAAAACTATA
>NZ_SDIK01000098.1 GCF_008016795.1 Prevotella brunnea | reverse complement strand
TAGCGGACAGTAATAATTGGCAATATGAGTGGCACCCTTTGGGAGATTGACCTTTCAGGTATCACCAATACCACCATACCTGCAAGTAGATTCAAATGTGTGGGCAATGATTGGCAGTATCTAAACAAGGTAGTGCTCCCGGCAGGTCTTACCGATATCGGAGATGCGGCTTTCTATAAGTCTCACATCACCCGGATAAACTTCCCCAATGGACTTAAGACCATTGGATACGACGCTTTCAGAGATAGTAATATCGAGAGTGCCATGCTGCCCGACAGCTATTGCAGTGCTGACGCCACTTCCGGGAATGGAGTGTTCATGAATGCATATATGCTGAAAGAACTCAGTATCGGCTCCAATGTGAAAATCCTCGGATCATCTTTCCTTCAGAACTGCGTCTCGCTTCAGAACTTTACATTACCCGATAATGTGGAAGAAGTGTGGGAAAATGGATGTTCAGACTGCTGGAACAACGACTTTGGCAGTTTGTCTCATGTTAAAAAATTTGGCAAATATAGTATGATGAAAACGGCTGTAACCGCCATTAAACTCGACAATGTAACAGATATGAGCAACAATGTCTTCTACGCATGTTCAGAACTTAAAAGCGCGGAACTCGGAGAACGATTTTTCAAATTTGATAAATATAGCTATGGTAATTTCGTGGCATGTCCAAAGCTCACCACCTTCAAAGTGAATAGTCCCACGATGTGCCATTATTATAGTGTGTTTACCAATGAGTATTTAGCCAACATGACGCTGCAAGTTCCCAACTACCTTGTAAATACCTACAAAGCCGATGGGAACTGGTTGAAGATGGGACACATAGAAGGCTTTAGCACCGAAACCGCTGATTGGTTGCATATACAAGAAAACCTCACTTTCGGGGCACGTCAACGCATGGAAGGACGCCCCAACATCTATATAAACAACGGTCTTATATTCAAGATAGGAGGTGAAACTGCCCAACAGTTTGGCAAATTCCAAATACATGCCGACCGTGAGAATGAAAGTTACACACAGATCATCAGTACCTGTCCCAATGTGGATATCACCACAGCGGATATATGCCAATACACGTGCAATGATCACAACTATTCGCACGCTTATGCATGGTATGCACTCTGTCTGCCCTACGATGTGTGCGTGGACGACATCAAGCCCACAGAGGGCGATTTTGCCGTGAGATACTATGATGGAGCCAACCGCGCTACTAATGGCGCGACTGGCAGCTGGAAAGATTTTGAATCGGGTGCTGTCATCCCTGCGGGAACAGGATTCATCTATCAGGCCAGCAAGGATGGCGTATGGAGTCATTTCCCATCTCATGGCACCGGCGGAAACCAAATCATGAGCCCCAACGCGCATACAACCACACTTGCGACCTACGCAGCTGAAGCTCCTGCCAATCAGAGCTGGAATTTGGTTGGCAATCCCTACCAATGCTACTACGATGCCAAGCAAATGGAATTCAATTCACCCATCACCGTGTTCACTCCGTATTATGGTGGCTTCCAATACAATGCTTATTCGCTGACTGATGACAACTATATTCTTCGTCCAAACGAAGCTTTCTTCGTACAACGACCGGAAGGTATAGAGAGCATAACTTTCGCATTGGCAGGCAAGCAAACCGATAATACCGTCCACACCGCAGGCGCGAAACCCATACAGATGGAAGCAACAAGCAGCCGACAATTGCTCGACTTGACCATCAGCAAGGACGATCAGAACGACCGTACACGCGTGGTGGTGAATGAGAAAGCCTCTATCGACTATGAAATGTCTTGCGATGCCGGTAAATTCTTTGGTGAGGGGCTTCAAATCTATACCATCGGAAACGATGGCTCTTGTTATGCCATCAACGAACGCCCGTTGGGTGAAGGCATGGTAACTGTGGGTATCATCATACCTGCCGATGGAGAATACACTTTTGCGCTGACCCGCAACGAAGCCAGCCGCGTGGTATTGGTAGATATGGAAACCGGCACACAAACCGATCTGACTTCCGGCAACTATAGCTTCCAAGCTGTCAAGGGCACTGATAACGAACGCTTCGCACTGAAGATTGAAGGTAAACCAACCGGCATTGAAACCATTTCAAACACCGAAATCAAGACAAGAGCTGTTTACGACCTCACAGGTCGATTGGTAGGTAACTCTATTCAAGGACTGAAGCGAGGCATTTATATCGTGAACGGCAGAAAAATTTATGTAAAATAAGTAAAGACTGCCCTATGAGAAGAAAAAGATATTTAATGATGGGGATGTGGCTGATAGGCTGCATCACCGCATTCGGACAAGGGAAAGGTGGATTCAATCCACCGAACCCCGGAGAGCCCGATGCACCTAATTTGCCCCATCGGCTTACCGTATTGGCGGAGCCGGTGCAAGGAGGCAATCCTTCGCCAACGGGAAAATACGTCCAAGGTGCTATCGTAAACCTGAGGGCTAATCCCGCTATGGGATATAAATTCACGAAGTGGACCAATGAGGATGGTGTTGTGGTTTCAGAGAAATCGTCGTTCAACATCACTAAGAAAGAAACTCCGGAGACGTTCACAGCCCATTATATCTACCAGCCGGGCAGTCCCGGGGAACCCGACGACCCATGGCTGACACTCACCATACCCCTGACAGTCATTGCGAGCGAGGGTGGCTACGTGAGTGGAGGTGGCAAGTATTTGCCCGGCAAGAAAGTAACGGTGAACGCTTCGCCTTCAACCAACTATGTGTTCAGCCATTGGAGCAGTCAGGATGTGGAACGGCTCTCCGAGACGGCAAGTTTCACCTACACCGTAAGAAATCAACGCGACACACTGGTGGCTCATTTCAAGTTCGTCCCGGCATCGCCCAATGAGCCCGATGCTCCGGATCTTACGCCTAAACATCACATCTTCACTATTGCCACTGAGGGGGGAATCGTGTCAGCGGATCAATACATAGCTGAGGGGAAGACTGTTACCATCAGTAGCAGCTGTAATGTGGGCTATGTTTTCTTGGGGTGGTTTAAGGATGGGCAGCCATACAACAACAATCCCAGCTTCTCTTATACAATGGGAGAAACCGATGTAAGCTTTGAAGCTCGCTTCCAATTCAACCCTGCCGCACCAGACGAGCCTAACTTCCCAAGTTCTGCGAAGAAACAGGTGTTCTATATTGAGCGCACCAACGGCTTCCAAGGGGAAGAAATGAACCTGTCGGTGTTTCTCTCTTCACTCAATGACATCGGCGATATGACATTTCAACTGTCATTTCCTGCGCAACTCATGCCATCGATAGAGGAAGGTGTAACCTATTCTGAGAGACTGGAGAAATATCCTACGAAGACTTGTGTGAAATCGGATGACACAACACTGAAATTCACCTTTGCCGGGGATACGCTTCGGGCAGGCAACGGCGCGTTGGTAACCTTTAAAATCAAAGTGCCAAATGAACTCCCCACAGGCAAACGCTACCCGGTGCGCATGGCGCAAATCTCGTTTACTGAAGTAGGGGCTGAGACAAGCACGACAGCCAACGCGCGAAACAGCCATATAGGGGTGTACAAACATGGCGACGTGAATGGCGATAACAGCATTGATCTTGCGGACGTTCATGCCGTAATGCTCTTTATCAAGGGATTGGTAGAGCCGTCTGACGGATTCATACGCGAGGCCGCTGATTATAACAAAGATGGTATCGTGGATGAAATCGACTTAGAACACCTTATCACTCTATCGCAGAGCAGCGTTATAGATATAGAGGCGAAAGCTTCAGCCAACAGTTTGTCAATGTCTGCATTCGAGACTTCGCAGAATGTCACGCACAGGTGTATGGAAAGTATTGAGGTCTGCCTTACCAACGAAGTGGATGTGTGGGGCGTACAGTTTGATGTGTTCCTGCCGGAGGGTATGACGCTCGATATGGAAATGCCCGACCAAAATCCTTTGGAACGAAACACGCTACGCACCGGCGAGGAAACTGACAACTTCAAGCAGATAGCCACGCCTTTGAAAGATGGTTGGACACGCATACAACTTTACCCCTCATCGGTGGAACGCTTCATCACGGGCTTTGAGGGCGAGCTGCTCAGAATGCACTACTGCACCGACAGTCGATTGCCGTTGGGAACAGCAACTATTGAACTTCGCAACGTGGTATTGATTCTGCAACGACTTGATTACGATCACCCGGTGGCTTTGCCATGCAAGGTGCAAGTAAAAGACTTTATCCCCTCTCCTTACGATGCAGATATGGTCATCGATGAATCGCACTTTAGCACATTTGTGGCTCCTTTTGATGTACCCATACCTCAGGGAGTAAAGGCTTATGTCTTGACCAATCAGGACGGAAAGACCGCCTATGCACAAAAGCTCAACAATACCATCCCTGCCAACACGCCGGTATTGGTGTATTCCGATGAGATGACAAACCTCCTGTTTAGCGGGCGACTTAATTCGCAAAATCCCGTAACGTACGGCATATTGACAGGTGTGTTCAAAGAAACCATGGCTCAAGCCACTTCATTCCTCTTGGAGGTACAAACAAATGGAGACCCTCACTTGCGTTTGGCTTCCGGAACCTCAACCATAATACATCCCGGTCGTGCTTATATCGCGGATCTGCCTGTCGTGGATGGTACAGACTTGAACATAAGTTGGGACGAAGTACCTAATGGCATCGTGCCTATCTTTATAGACAAAGAAGATCAAACTATCTACGATTTGCAAGGAAGAAAGTGCTATCCCACACGCCCCGGCATCTATATCAAGGGGGGACGGAAAGTGATTTGCAAATAACGCGAAGAACATCGGGATTTTTCCATGATATGCTTTAGCAATGATGAAGTGAAAGTAAATGACTCTCTTTGAATCAAAGTAGAGGAAAACAGACAATATAATCCCAAATTGGTCATTATAGGATTAAACATTTTTATTTCTGTCCGCTAAAACTTTTTTGAGCATAAAAAATTAGGGCTGGATTCCTCGCATGGAATTCAGCCCTTTTACTTAGTCGTCCCTCAAGAACTACGCGAATTCGGGATAAGAAAATCTTTAGAAAAGTTTCAATAGCCTTGATTTCTCTACGTGTACCGGCAGTGCTTCCGGCTTATTCTCAAAGAAACAACAGGCCGTAAGAGCAGAACACAAGTTCATGATGAAATTATGTATTGATCGATGCCGTGAATGTACAAGATTAGTCTTGTTCTTGAGCAACTCATTGATACATTCCCATTGTCCGGAAGATAAACCCTTCAAAAAGTACTATCGTTTTATCAAAAAAGTACTATCGTTTTATCAAAAAAGTACTATCGTTTTATCAAAAAAGTACTATCGTTTTGCACAAAAAGTACTATCGTTTTATCGAAAAAGTACTATCGTTTTTAAATAAGCTCGCATATTTATTGGGAAAAGCCTGTAATTCCTACTATCAGGGCTTGCTCGGGACTTGCACTCGTTGGATAATCTTCATGCCAAGCGTACAACGAAAAAGCCTCACGGATTTCTCCGTGAGGCTTCGCTAAAAAAAGGCAGCTACCTACTCTCCCACATTGCATTGCAGTACCATCGGCGCAACCGGGCTTAACTTCTCTGTTCGGGATGGGAAGAGGTGGAACCCCGGCGCAATAACCACCTGAATATCGTTAAATAAAACACATATCAACAAGCATAAGTAAAGAATTGCTGAAAACAATGAAGAAGTTATTTACAGTACAACTCAA
>NZ_SDIK01000097.1 GCF_008016795.1 Prevotella brunnea | reverse complement strand
AATGTATAAACAATTAACCTCGGAGCAAAGATACACAATAAGTGTGTTACTCCAAAAGAAATTCTCACTTAGTTTTATAGCCGAGACAATTGGCGTGTCTGTAAGTACCGTCTCTCGCGAAATTAATCGTAATTCAAATGAGAAGGGTATCTACAGCTGTCATTTGGCAATACTCAGAGCTCGCCGTCGCAAGTCGAACAACCCTGGCAACCGTTCTGTCAAGCCTTATGTCCGCAGCCGTGTGTTTGAACTTATCCGCCATGAGCAATGGTCCCCCGAGGAAGTTTCCGGCTGGCTTAGGAGAGAGGAAGGCATGAAGGTCTCCAAGTCTACTATCTATAATTGGATAGCAGCCAGTTCCCCGCACCATAAGGATAATATCCGGAAACACCTTCGCCATGGCGGGCACAAGGGCAGGACATCTAATATGTCGGGCAGCGCACTGATATCTAACAGAGTTTCGATTGACGAACGACCCGTCGAGGCAGACGGTCGTTCCATAGGCGATTGGGAAATGGACACCATCGTGGGAAAGAATGGAAAAGGTGCCATCGTAACGTTGGTGGACAGGAAGAGCTGTTATATGCTCATGGAGAAACTTGAAACGGGAAAACAGGCCGTACCTTTGGCGCATGCCGTGGTGCGGCTGCTTAGAGAGTCCCAATTGCCAGTCAGGACTATTACCACGGACAACGGAAGTGAGTTTGCAGCACATGAGATTATAGCAAGGAAACTAGGTACAACTGTTTATTTTGCGCATCCATACTCCTCATGGGAAAAGGGGGCAATTGAAAACATGAATGGACTCATCAGGCAATATATACCTAAGAAGACCAATTTCAAAGGTATATCCAAGGGAATGATAAAACATATAATAGAGAAATTAAACAACAGACCAAGAAAAAAGAATCAATTTCAAAAGCCAAAAGATATGATTAAACAAAGAATTGTGTAATTTTGCACTTGCTTATGGAATCCGCCCCCCAACCATTGCCACGAAATTATATGACAAAAACCATATTCGAGACACACTTCGTAATCTACTGATAATCAGAATGATATTAAATGAGACTTAAAAGCTTAGCTTTTGCACTCCAATTCATGACCTTTTGCATCGCAAAAGGTA